>CAVKZS010000011.1:0-20738 GCA_963660925.1 Eubacterium sp. CAG:38
CGCCAACCTTGACGTCTTTCAGAGTCTTCATTGAAAATCCTCCTCTACTTGTCTTATACTATCGGGGCGGCCTACGGTTCACCGGCCGCCCTCAAACAGCGGAAACTTGCGCCCCCGTTGTTCAGCCGATCATAATGCGGTTCGCCATGGTCTTGTCCAGAGCCAGACGGCTCTCCTTGACCTGAACGATCAGGTTGCCTGCGATCTCGTTGACCACAGTGACTTCGCTGCCGACCACAAAGCCCAGTTCTGCCAGATGCAGGCGGACTTCGTCTTTGCCGGTGATCTTCTGGATCGTGACGGTTTCGCCCGCTTTTGCCATCGTTAAAGGCATCATGTACTACTCCACTCCCTGTCTTTCATTTTTGCATGGGAACCATGCCCTGATAGTTAGTTGCTGACAACTATCAGCGTGGATAGTTTATCCTCACTAACCTTGTTTGTCAATAGTTTTTTCATAATTTGAAGTTGGTTTAGAGAAACAAACAGAAAATGTGAGACAATATTCAGAAGAATTTAGGCAGTTGTGACAAACAAACTTTGGCAATTGCCCTCTCAGTCTCGCTATCGCTCGCCAGCTCTCCCAAAGGGCGAGCCACTGGCGTATCGGGCCAGCTTACGCGAATTGAGCAAAGCTTCTCCTACCGAAAGCGGGAGTGCCCTGTTGTCTAGGACAGCGGGCAAGCAGCCGTGAATCCAGACCGCAAGGCCCAGCATTTTACGGTTATGCGCTCAGACTTGCCCGGCTTGCCAAGGGCTCCCCCTTTGGGGGAGCTGGCAAAGCCGTCAGGCTTTGACTGAGAGGGCTATAACGACACAGCCGCCCGATGCAGTGGTCATTCTACATCGGGCGGCCGCGTGTCAAAAGGAGGATTTCTCCCCGCCGGGCATGGAGGTGCCCGACGGGTGCCAGGATAAAAAGAGAGTATTTGAAGAGAATGTCAATGTTAAGCCGCCACAGCAAGGCGGGTAATGGGGGTACCGCTGTGGAACAAACGCAGGTAAACCGCGGTACACTTGTTGAGCTGGGCGAAGTGCCGACGGGCCAGTTCCGGATCGCCATAGGCTTTCCAGCAGCCGCAGCAGGTGAAGTTGCGCCCCTGATTCTGGATGAAGCCCTTCACATCGGTGAGGGGATAGCCCAGAAAGACCCCGATCTCATGCGGGAACTCTGCCGAGCAGCAGAGCCGCCGGGAGAGCTGACGGATCAGTTTGCTGTAATCATTCGGAAGTGCCGGGAGGATGTAGCCCTCCTGCGCGAGGAACGCCCGCACCGACGCATCGGCGAGGACTTGCTGCAGCCGGGATTCCCGGTAAACGTAGACCAGATACCGGTGCGTCCGGACGCAGCCCTTGAGGACTTCGACCCGCAGGCCCTTGTCCCGGAGCTGTTCGTTCCAGCTGCGGACCCGCTTGGCCAGATCGGAGCTGTCGCTCGTTTCATAGCGGAAGAGCCCGGCCGGTTTCAATCCGGCCAGAACCGGCGAGCACTGCTCGATCATGACCGTTTCAAAATTGCGTTCCATGTCCGGTTCCCTCCGTCTGCATTCTAGTCGTTATCCGTAGGATTCCCATTCGATTGATTTAATATGTAGGGAAAGCACAGAATAGCAGGTTAGAATATGCTAACTATCAATGTTAAAATCAAGCGGCCCATGGAACCCATACTGCGTTCCTGCCGCCTATCGGTTAGCTATCTCTAACGTGACTGTATCTTACCATAGCTTTCGGGTGTTGTCAACTGTTTTTTGAAAAAAGTTGCTTGTAAATTTCCCCCAAAGAGGGTATGATAGAGAAAAAAGCAAAGGAGCTTCTACTTATGCGTGCTTACGAGCGACTGTTGAAATACGCCAAGGTGTACACCACCTCGGACCCCAATTCCGGCACCCACCCCTCTGCTGCGCGGGAATTTGATCTGGCCCGCATTCTGGTCGAGGATATGAAGGCCATCGGCATCGAGAATGCCTTTGTGGACGAGCACTGCTACGTCTACGGCAGCATCCCGGCCACCCCCGGCTGCGAGGATAAGCCCGCGCTGGGCCTGATTGCCCACATGGACACTGCCCCGGATGCCAGCGGCGAGAACGTCAATCCCATCCTCCACGAGAACTACGACGGCCATGATGTCACCCTGCCCGCCACCGGCATGGTCATGAAGACCTCCACCTTCCCCTTCCTTGAGACGCTGAAGGGCGAGACCCTCATCACCACCGACGGCACTACCCTGCTGGGTGCAGACGACAAGGCCGGTGTGTCCGAAATCCTGACCGCCGTCGAGACCCTGCAGGCCGAGGGCCGGCCTCATGGCAAGCTCTGCATCGCCTTTACCCCCGATGAGGAGATCGGCGAGGGCGCATTGCTGTTCGACATTGAGGGCTTCGGGGCCGACTTTGCCTACACCGTCGATGGCGGCGACGTGGGCGGCATCGAGTACGAGAACTTCAACGCGGCTTCTGCCACTGTCACCACCCACGGCTTCTCGGTCCACCCGGGCAGCGCAAAGGATGCCATGATCAACGCCTCCAACGTGGCCATGGAATTCCACATGGCTCTGCCCGTCATGGCCCGCCCCGAGACCACCGAGGGCCGGCAGGGATTCTACCACCTCTGCCAGATGTACGGCGATGTCACCGACGCCAAGCTGGGCTACATCCTGCGCGACCACGACGCCGATAAGCTGCAGTATAAAAAGGACAACCTGCTCCAGATCGCCTCTTACCTCAACGGCAAGTACGGTGCCGGCACGGTCGAAGTGGAGATCAAGGACAGCTACCGCAACATGATCGAGAAGATCAAGCCCCACTTCCACCTCGTCGAGACGGCCCGCAAAGCCATCGAGATGGCCGGCATGGAGCCGGAGGAAGTGCCCGTGCGCGGCGGCACCGATGGTGCTGTCCTGAGCTGGAAGGGGCTGCCCTGCCCGAACCTCGGCACCGGCGGCTTCAACTTCCACGGCGTCTGCGAGTGCACCACCGTCGAGCGGATGGACCGCGCGACCGAGGTGCTGCTGAACATCATCAGCCTGTATTCCAAGTAACCTGAAACGCAAAAAGGCGGCTCCATGCGGAGCCGCCTTTTTGCGTTTAACCTACATTGATCTGTCCCACAGGCAGGATCTTGCGTTTGTTGTCATCGGGCTTGGCCGTCAGGCTGATGGCCAGCGACACGGGGCCGACACGTCCCATGAACATGACCAGCATATACAGCAGCTTTGCGCCGGTGTTCAGCTGGCCGGTGACACCCACCGACAGGCCGACGGTGCCGAACGCCGAGCAGGATTCAAAGATTGCGTCGATGACCGAAACCGTCTCGGCAGTGTTGTAGTAGACCACAACTGCCGACCCCAGAGCCGCCACGATGCCCAGCATGATGATGGTCAGCGCACGGTAAACGGTTTTCGACTCAATGTGGTGGCCGGCGATCACACAGTCATCCCGGCCCTGCGCCACACTGCGGATGGTCAGGATCACGACCGCAAAGGTGGTCACCTTCACGCCGCCGCCCGTCGAGCCGGGAGCCGCACCGATGAACTGCAGCACGCTCATCAGCAGTTTGGTGATGGGGCCGCAGGCCGCCAGATCCACAGTGTTCATGCCGGCCGTACGGGTCGAGACCGATTGGAAAATGGACGCCATAATCTTTTCCGGGATGGACAATTCGCCCATGGTGTCCGGGTTGCTCCATTCCATCAGTCCAAACAGCACCGCGCCGCCGACCCACAGGATCACCGAGAATGCCAGCACCACCCGGGCGTTGAGGGAGAGACGCCGCTTCTTGCGGTATTCGCCGATCTCTACCCAGACCATGAAGCCCAAGCCGCCCGCCATGATCATGAACATGACGACGGCCTGCACATAGTAATTGTGGACGTAGGGCACCAGCGAGGAGTAGGCCCCGAACCGTCCGAACAAGTCAAACCCGGCGTTGCAGAAGGCGGAAATCGCCGTAAATACGCTGATCCATACACCTTCCAGCCCATACTGGGGCACAAAGGCAAAGAGCAGCAACACCGCGCCGATGGCCTCAAACAGGGCCGCCAGCGAGATAACGATCTTGAGCACTTCGGTGGCCTGCGACAGACCGTTGGCCGAGACGCTTTCACCCAGCAAGCGCAAATCGCGGAAGCTCATTCGCCGCCGCGCTGCCAGCGCGAAGAAACTGGTCAGGGTCACCAGACCCAGACCGCCGATCTGGATCAGGAGCAGGATCACCGCCTGCCCGAACCCGGAGAATTGTGTCCAAGTATCCCGGACGATCAGACCGGTGACACAAGTCGCGCTGGTGGCCGTGAACATGGCGTCGATCACGCCCAGCCGCCCGCTCCGGCTGGAGATCGGCAGGCTGAGCAGCAGGGTTCCCACCGCGATCAACAGCAGAAAGCTGACGCAGATCATCTGGGTCGCACTGCTCCCCGCAAACCATCCGCCCCGCCGCTTGCGCGAGACAGATTTTTTCGTTTTCTTTTTTGTAGGCATGAGGAAGGCCTCTTTCCTTCCTCGAGATAATAAACCGACCCGGCACCTCCGGCTTGATTTTTGGATCAAAAAGAGGTATTATAATAAATACTGTGTCACCCTATGATAAACACGAAATACGTCTTCGTAGCTCAGCTGGATAGAGCGACTGCCTCCTAAGCAGTAGGCCGGGTGTTCGAATCACCTCGAGGACATTTTGGCGCGGAAGCCGTTCCCGTTGGGACCCGTTGTGGAACTAACCGGAATGGCTTCCGCTTTTTGTTTATCCCAATGATATCATTTCACGGTGGAAAGTGCAACTGGTTTTGGTGGGGCTTGCGCGGAAGCCTTGCGCATGATGCACCACCAGCGGCAGCTCTCCTTTCAAATGGGAAAGCTACCGCTGTTGCTTTGCATTTGCTTCAAAATCTTGGATACATTATTGTTTTTTCTTGTAAAATAACGTGTTCGATTCCCGAAGTATCTCACAATTGCAGTTTCAATTCCAAAGTGGAATCGACTTTTCGAAAATTCCATCAAATTTCCGGGCTTTTCTCTTGGCGCATTTTGTAGTATCATGAAGGTATGGAATGACAAATGACGAAAAACGCTTCTGGAATCCGAGAAATCGAAAGGTGAAGACGCTTCTATGGACGAAAAAGACTTTGAACTGCTGGAAGTCCTCGACGAGACCCGCAACATCACCCATGCGGCCGACAAGCTGTACATGACCCAATCCGCACTTTCCAAGCGGATCAAATCCATCGAGCAGGAGTTGGGCGTGGATGTGCTGCTCCGATCCCGGCAAGGCATCCGGTTCACCCCCGAGGGCGAAAAGGTGCTCGAGCACAGCCGCGCCGCTCTGCGCGAGATGGAAAAGCTGCGCCGCGGTCTCGACGCCATGCGGGGCGAGGTGTGCGGCACCCTGCGGGCCGGCATCTCCATCAACTTCTCCTACTACCGTCTGCCTGACATCCTGACAGAGTACCATAACAAGTACCCCAGAGTCCGGCTGGACATTGCCACCGGCCACAGCCGCCAGCTGTACCAGCAGATGTTGGACGGCAGTCTGGACGTGGCCGTGCTGCGGGGCGAGTACCCGTGGGACGGCACCCAATTTCTGCTTTCGCAGGAGAATATCTGTCTCATCCACGCCAAAAAGTACGAGGGCGTGCCCCTGTCGGATTACCTCTACATCGACCATCACACCGACGTCTCACTGGGCGCACTGATGGCCCGCTGGCGGTACGAAAATGGCATCACCAGCGATGCAGGCAATTTCGTCGTAGACAACATCACCGCCTGCCTTGAGATGGTCGAGCGCGGGCTGGGCTGGGCGTTGATCCCGGAGATCGCGCTGGGCCATTTTGATGGCTGCATCCACCCCTGCATCTTTGAAAACGGAGAGCCCTTCGTCCGGCGCACCTCCATCTTCTGCCAGCGCGACGCCGCCGCCCTGCCGCAGGTGCAGCTCTTCATGGATCTGCTCAAGCAGCACCGCTGACCGGGAAGGAGGACGCTTATGGAAACCGAAAACAACGTATCCCTGATCGAAATACTGGACGCCCGGGAACGCCGAGCCCACCGTCAGCAGACATTACAGGCGCAGTACCACACCACCCTCGTCTGCTTCACCATGAACATCGCCGGGCCGGTCAAGGTCAGCCCGCTCATCCTGCGGGGCTTTGCACGGGGGCGGGATCTGCTGGAACGCCAGTTCCTGCGCTGCAAAATTCAGCCGCTCCATGTCGATGTTTTCCGCGAAAAGACCGGCTGTGAGGCGTTCTATGTGCTGGACGCCGACCCGTTGGAGGTCAAAAAGCTGACCACCTTGGTGGAGGACGCCAGCCCGCTGGGGCGGCTCTTCGACATGGATGTGCTCTGCCCCGATGGGCGGAAAGTGGATCGTGAAGAACTGCATCTGGAAGGCCGTCGGTGCCTGATCTGCGGCGGCCCGGCCAAGGCGTGCAGCAGCCGCCGCATCCACACCGTAGCCGAGTTGCAGGAAAAAACCACGATGATCCTCGAAGACACCCTCAATGAACTGGACATCCACACTGCCGCACAGCAAGCCGTCCGCGCCCTGCTCTACGAGGTGACCACTACCCCGAAGCCCGGCCTTGTGGACCGACGAAACAGCGGCAGCCACGACGACATGGACAGCTTCACCTTCATGAGCAGTGCGGCGGCACTGGGCGGGTATTTTGAGGCCTGCGCCCGGGTGGGCAGGGAGACCGCTTCCCTGCCCGCCGCTGAGACCTTTGCGCAATTGCGGCCGTTGGGCTGCGAAGCCGAAGGCGAAATGCTGGCCGCGACCCACGGGGTGAACACGCATAAGGGTGCCATCTTCTCCATCGGCATCGTCTGCGCCGCGCTGGGGCGGCTCGACCGGGCACTCTGGCGCGATCCAGCGCAGGTTTTAGCTGAAGCCGCCGCCATGACCGCCGGGCTGACGGCGCAGGATTTTGCGGGCGTGACCGCCGAAAACGCCGTCACCGCCGGGCAGAAGCTTTATATAAAATATGGCATCACCGGAGTGCGGGGGCAGGTGGAAGCCGGTCTGCCTGCCGTTCTGGACTACGGCCTGCCCGTCCTCGAGCAGGGGCTTGCGCAGGGATACGACATCAACCGGGCCGGGTGCGGCGCGCTGTTGGCGATTTTGGCCCACAGCACCGATACCAACATCATCGCACGGTCCAGCCGGGAACGGCAGCTGGCCCTGACCGACGAGCTGAACCGCCTGCTGGCCGAGACCCCTTATCCCGACGAAGCCGCCCTCGCCGCGATGGACGATCGTTTCATTGCGGAAAATCTTTCGCCGGGCGGCAGTGCCGACCTGCTGGCCCTCACCTACCTGCTTCACTTCTTCAAAACGGAGGTCATCGAAGATGTCTGAATGCACCCTTTCGCAGGTTTCCCCCACCGACAAGAGCACCCTTGCGCAGATCGACGCACTGTTGGAGCAGGAGGGCATCCGCCGCGACGGAAACCTCGACTACATCTGCGCGATGTTTGACGAAAACTACAATGTCATCGGCACGGGCAGCTGTTTCGGCAACACCCTGCGGTGTTTTGCGGTCAGCTCGGCCCATCAGGGCGAGGGCCTTCTGAACCAGATCATCACCCACCTCATCGAGGTCCAGTGCGCCCGCGGCAACCTGCACCTCTTCCTCTACACCAAGGTCAAAAGCGCGAAGTTCTTCGGCGATTTAGGCTTTTACGAGATTGCCCGCGTCGAGGATACGCTGGTTTTCATGGAAAATCGCCGGGATGGATTCGGCAGCTACCTGCGGCGGCTGGAAAAATCCAAGACCGCTGGCAAGTCTGCCGCGCTGGTGATGAATGCCAATCCCTTCACGCTGGGACATCAGTATCTGGTGGAAACGGCAGCCGCCGCCTGCGACACACTGCACCTCTTTGTCGTCAGCGAAGACGCCAGCCTCGTCCCCTTTGCGGTGCGCAAAAGGCTGGTGGCGGAGGGTGTCGCCCACCTGCCCAATGTCGTGCTTCATGACAGCGGCCCCTACATCATCTCTAACGCGACCTTCCCCAGCTACTTTTTGAAGGACGAAGCGGCGGTCATCGACGGCCATGCCCGGCTGGATCTGGCGGTATTCACCAAGATCGCCGCCGCCCTCAACATTACCGCCCGCTATGTCGGCGAAGAGCCTACCAGTCAGGTGACGGGGATGTATAATTCGATCATGGCCGAGCAGCTGCCCAAGGCCGGCATCGACTGCATCATCGTCCCCCGCAAGGAAGCGGGCGGCAAGGCCATCAGTGCCTCCACCGTCCGCCAGTGCCTGCAGGCCGGCGATTGGGATACCCTGAAAACCCTCGTGCCCGTCACCACGCTATCCTACTTCCAGAGCGAGGAAGCCAAACCTGTGCTCGAGAAGATCCGCCGCGCTGGGAATGTGGTGCATTATTAAGAACCAAATACCACAAAACCCCCGGAAGCATCTTGCCTCCGGGGGCGTTTATGCCGTTTTCTTAGAATTGCAATAGTCATAAAGACTGAGCAGGTAATCCGGACTTTCGCGCCAGACTCCGGTGGCATAATCAAACAGCGCACCATAAACCCGCGAACTGGTAAACCGGAGCAATGCGTCCTCATACGAAAGGCCGTCTCGCGCCGCCAACTCTTCAATTGCATCCCGCATCAAGGTGACGGCACAGCATTCCTTTTGCGAATCCGTAAACTTATCGTTTGATATCGCCATAGCGGTCACTCCTTATATATTCAAGCTGTCGGATCGCATCTTCGGTACGGAAGCAGAACTGATCCTTGAGCCGGTTGGGAAGCAGTTTGGCAATGGTCGCTTTGTCTGCCTCCGGCGTGCCGGGCAATCCAAAATCGTCTCCGCTGATGTACCGCTGCAAGGTTCGGGCCGTCTGATCGTCGGCGATCTTTCCACCAATGATATCAATGGTGCTGTATTTTTTCAACAGCTGCGGAAACAGGTTCTTCTTTCGGTTGGCAGCCACAAAATGCAGCCCGCTGAAGCAGCGGTTCAAATCAATTTCCGGGATGCCGACATAACTGCCATGGTAAAGCAGCATCCCATCCTGCAGTTCGATCATACGGCAACACCTCGATTTCGTAAGAGCGTCTCCACGTCATGAAGAGCACAGTTGTACCCGTTCAGATGGAGGATATCGTAACATTCTGCTAAAAATCCCAGAATGTCGTATTTCCGGAACAGTTCTGCGCATTGCGCTGGCTGCATATTCCACTGTTCCTGTGCCATCCGGAACACCCAGCACTGCATATCTGCAATATCCTTTTCCTGTGCGCTCATCCAGCGGCACCTCCCTTGTGTTGTTCTGGTTTTAGTATATCGCTTTTTTCGTCTTACCGCAAGAATGGAATTGACCGTTCTTTTTCCGTATACAAAACCCCCGGAAGCATTTTGCCTCCGGGGGTTCGTTTTAGTTGTGATTCAGTTTAAGAGTTGTTCACTCGGCCAGCAGGATAACGACATCCACGCCTGCGAGAGTATAGCGGGCAACACCAACTTTAGTAATTTTTTCAGTATTGCTTGCATTATAGCTGCGCAGTTCGTTCACAAAGAAGGTCGAGGCATCTGCAGTGCTGTCGGAAGAACCATTGAAACCCGTGTTGACCACCTGATTCCAACCGTGGATATTTACACAGGCCTTGGTATTTTCCTTCAAATTGGCTTCCTTCGCTGCATCTTCAACCAGCTGTTCGTAGTTCATGCTGCCGGAACCGCCAAGATATGCTTTAACTGCCTTGCCGATATACTTTGCAACAACTTCCGCACTCTTGTTCATCTCCGGGTCTACCGTAACTCCAATGTTCGCACTGGTGAGCTTCGTGGTAAGTTCATTCTGGTAATCCTTGTTCGACTTGCCGCAGCCGGTGAGGACGGTGAGGGCCATCACGCAGACGAGCGCGACGGCGAGGAATTTCTTGAGATGTTTCATGATCGGGTACTCCTTTCAAATTGGTCCCATTTGCAATACCTTTGCCGGGTGGAAAATCCATCCAACTTTAGTTAACACAAAAATATTACATTCTTCACAATTTGTCAAGAAGTTCCGGGGTTTTGCGGGCGTTTTCCGCATTATGAACAAAAGCGGAAGCAGATTCTTGTAGAGTATGCTCTTGCTTCATGGCAAAACCCTCTCCGTCATTGCTCCGCAATGCCACCTCTCCCGGAGGGAGAGGCAAGTCTTGGCTCTCCCTTTGAGGAAAGACTCCCTCCGGCCGGAGGGAGATGTCGCGTTAGCGACAAAGGGAGGAATCTGGCTACGAAAGACTGAGAGGGCATGACGCTGTCAAAAGCCTTACCGGGTCCCTCTCCGCAGATCCTGCTCCCAGACCATGCCGATGGCGTCGAGCTTGGCGATCTGCTCCGGGGTCAGGCGGGGATCATGGGCGGCATAGCACTCGCGGGCGCGGCGCACCCAGTCGCCGAGGCAGAAGCCGTCCGGCGTCTTATAGTTGACCGGGACGAGCATGGTGCCCTTCTCGGCAGCATACTGCTTCACCTGCTGGTAAGCCCACTCCCACTTGGCTTCGCGGGCATCCCACTCCATGCCGATCTCGTCCAGCAGAGCGATATGCTCCGCCGACACCTGCGAGGAGCTGGGCCGGGTCTTGCGGGCGGCGCGGAGGTTCGAGATCCAGACGCCCAGCCGGAAGCCCGTCTCGTCGGTGTAGCTGGCCGGCACCAGCAGGTCGCCGTACTTTTTATAATAGGCCTTGGCGCGGCGGTAGTTCCGCTGCCAGTTCAGGTTGCGCTGCACGCCGCGGGGTTTGCGCACCCGGGCGGCCGCCTGATCCATCTCGGTGCGGAACAGCTCTTCCAGCGCGGCGGACTGGGCCGCGGTCAGGGTGGGGTCGTTCTTCTTGACCCGCTGCTTCTGGCGGGAGATCCAGCTTCCGAGCCAGATGCCCTCCTCGGTAACGTACTGGCTGGGGACGGGTTCTCCGTTGTGCTCCCGCTTGTACTCGCGGGCCAGCGAAAGGCGGTAATCCCAGCCGTTGCTCCGGCTCCAGACCATCCCCAACTCGTCCAGCAGAGCTTTCCGCTCCGGGGTCAGACGGGTGCTGCTGTGGTCGGGCCGCTGGCAGGCGTACCGCTGGCGGGCGATCCATTTACCCAACAGCAAGCCATCCTCCGTGACGTACTCCGACGGCACATTCAGGTCGCCATGGGCCTTGCGATACGCCACAGCAGCTTCGTAAGCCTGCTGCCACTTGCGGTCGTTGCGGTTGGTCCAGTCCACCCCGATGGCGTTCATCCGGGCGATCTGATCCTCCGAAAGCTCGTGATTCTTATAGGCGGCACGCTGGCTGCCCAGCCAGACGCCCAGTGCCATTCCCTCGGGAGTGACGTACTTGACCGGCACTTCGAGGTCGCCGTGCTCGAGGTAATACCGGGCGGCGGCGGCGTAGCTCTGTTCCCAGAGCTGGCCCATGGTATCCCAGACCATTCCCAGCTCGTTCAGCCGCTCCACCCGCTGGGGATCAAGGCTGTGGCTGAAATACCGCTGGCGGTTGTAGACGATCCACTCGCCCAACGCGAAGCCGTTCTTATCTTTATACCGCACCGGCACCAGCAGGTCGCCGTGGGTGTCGCGGTACTTTTTGGCCGACTCCCAGCCCTTGTCCCAAGCGAGGGTAAGCCGCTGCTTCCAGACGATGCCGATCTTGTCCAGCTTGGCGATCTGTTCCTCAGTCAGGCGGCCGGGCCGCTTGCCCGCCCGGACCTTGCGCTGCGTTTCGAGCCAACGGCCCACGGCAAGGCCCTCGGGGGTGACGTAGTTGCTGGGGAACTCCAAGCTCAGTTCCACGCCGGCGCAGGCTTTGGCCGCTTCATAATACTCGTCCCAGCGTTTTTCCAGTGCCTTTTTCAGGTGGCGGAAGCAGATGACGCTCTGGCGCAGGGGGTCCCGCTGCTTGAACTCCGCGGGGACGCCGCCCTGCTGCTTGACGGCCTTTTCGTACTCGCGGCGGGCCGCCATCATGGTGACGACGCCCTCAAAGGAGTTGGCATAGTCCAGCAGCCGCACACCGCCACAGGCCGCCATGACCCGGCTGAACATCTGGCGGAAGGTCCGGGGGTCACTGCTCTTGCGGAGCAGAATGGCCCCGTCGATGTTCTCCAGCGGAAGCTGGGCGTCCGGCTCGTTCCGGTAGGCCAGCAGCCGCACACCGGGCGCGGTGTCCGCGTAGAACTCCGTCCGGGCCGGACTGTCCACCAAAGAGGAATCCTCGGCCACGGTATAGATGCGGGGCGCAGCTCCATCCAAGCTCAACAGATTGCTCAGCTCGGGCAGGCAGTGCTGCAGCCATGCAAAATCTTCTGCCAAGACGTAGAACCGTCCGCCCTGTCCGGCCATAGCCGCGATCGGCTCCCGCGCGGCTTGCTCCGCGTCGCGGACGGCATAATCGAGGTTGTTGTAGAGCTGGGCCAGCGGGTCGGGCAGACCGGGGCTGTGGAGGTTCTTGACCCGGGCTTTCAGGCCGGCCATCACGTCCTTGCTGGACCAGAGCAGAGCCACCAGCGCGCGGGGCACCGGCATGGCACCGGCGGCGGTGGCCTCGTTGACCGAATAGCAGGACACCACCACGTCCTCCCCGAAGAGGTCCTGCGCACTCAGGCAGGGGCCGGGTTTGACCCCCAGCTCGCCGAGGCCCAGCACCTTGATGTCCGGACAGAGGCCGATCAGCCGGGCGACGCTGCGGTTCCACGGGTCGGTGGGGATCTCGTGATAACCGTCCACGATCAGCCACGCCGGGTGGCTCTCACCCAGCTCCACCCATTTTCGGGGATCCGCCGCCGCCAGTTCTTCGCAGGAATATAGCTCTACGTTTCCGGGCAGTCCGTCCTTGGCTCTCCCCTCGGGAGAGCTGTCGAGCGGATGCGAGACTGAGAGGGCGGCTTTCGCCTCACACTCCACCTGCCGCAGGCGCAGCGCATACGCCCCCGGCACCAGCCAGACGATCTTCTCGCCGGGATGATCGTCTGGCAGGCTCCGGATCAGCGCGAGCTTGTCCGTACCGGTGGGCTGAATGACCGCCGCTTTGCCGCACTCCTTTATTTTTTTCATCGCCGCACGGTAGGCGTCGGCATTGCTCTGATACAAATCCATCTCCATAAGGTTTCATCTCCCTGCACCGGCAGCGGACAGCGGCTGTTTCCCATAAAGCGCGTTGTGTCGAATTTTGAGGAATTGGAAGAGCCCTGTTCCCCTTCTGCCGGGCTTATCTGTCAGAAAGGCAAATTTCGCACTTTATTTGTATCACGAAAGTCATTTTCTTGTCAAGGGCGTTTCGGAAAATTTTTACAGCTTTTTCGTTCCGTGTGGTCATAACAACAGACGCACCTTGCAAAACAGGGTATACTATTAAAATGGAAGACTAAAAAGGAGGGATTTTCCCCTTGTCCGAACGTCTCTTTACGGTGGCGCAGATGCGGCCCATTCGCCCGGGCATGACCGTCTCCCGGCCGGCGAACTTGGGCGGGAGCACCAGCGTCGTCTGGTTCTCGCTGGGCGGCAGCACCACCATCACCCCCGAATCCTACGACCGCCCGGCCCTCTACCTCGGGGCCGAGGGCACTGGTGCGCTGGTGCTGGGCGACGCCGCAGAAGCCGTGCCGCTCTGCGCCGGCCAGATGGTCTATGTCCCCGCCCGAACGCTCTGCGGAGCCCAATCCGACGCAGGCGTTGTCTATACCGAAATCATCCCAGAAAAGGAGTTTACCATGAACAACATCATCCAAGCAGGCCAGCCCACCGAGCTGAAAGATCTCATCACCTACGAAGAGGGCAGCATCGCCAACCTCGACCTCGTCCACGCTGACAACATGAAGTTCGTGCTGATGGCTTTCGACGAGGGCACCGGCCTGACCCCGCACCGCGCCCCCGGCAACGCCATCCTCACCGCCCTCGAGGGCAAAGCCGTCATTGGCTATGAGGGCAAGGATTACGAGCTGACCGCCGGCCAGAGCTTCCGCTTCGATAAGAACGGCCTGCACAGCGTTACCGCACAGGGCAAGTTCAAGATGAGCCTGCTGCTGGTGCTGGAGTGACCCTCTCTACCGGGCTTGCCCTCTCCGTCATTGCTCCGCAATGCCACCTCTCCCAAAGTGAGAGGCCTTGGCATATCGGTTAACTCTGAGCTGATTGAACAAAGTTTCTCATAACGTAAAATACCGGGCTCTGTCGCCTAGATTCTCGGTTTCGATCCTGTGAATCCAGACCGCAAGGCCCGGTTGTTTTGCGTTATAAAAGGCTCAGAACCGGCTGACCAGCCGGCTACCCGACTGTGCCCCGCTCGCATAGCCGGTGGCGCGACTGACCTGATTATCCAGCGGTTTTCCGGCGGCGTAGAGGGTCAGGTTGTGGACAAAGATGTCCGCGATGTTCTCCAGCGTTTTCGGCAGGCTGAACTTGCCCGACACATGGGGCGTGATAATGACGTTCGGCTCGGCCCAGAGAGGATGGTCGGCGGGCAGCGGTTCCGGAGCCGTCACATCGAGGCCCGCGCCGAAGATGTGCCCGCTGTGGACGGCCTCCGCCAGTGCGTCGCTGTCCACGCAGGAGCCGCGGCCCACATTGAGCAGGATGGCTCCCTTCTTGCACTTGGCCAGCCGTTCGGCGTTGAACAGGCCCTCCGTCTCGGGCGTTCCGGGCAGGCTCAGGGCTACACAGTCGGCCTCGGGCAGCTCCTTGTCGAGGTCGGCCTGTGCCACCACCCGCAGGCAGTAGTCCGGGCAGGGAGTGTCCGGGTGGACTGTGCGGCGGACGCCCACCACCTCGGCTCCCAGCGCGTGGGCGCGGCGGGCAAAATTGGAGCCGATATCGCCCATGCCGACACAGAGCACCCGGGCACCGTAGATGCTGAGCACCGAATGACCGGTAGGTGCCCACTGGTGGGCGTTCTGGCGGTCGCGGTAGAGGAAGAGGTCTTTCTGCAGGCCCAGCCACATTCCCAGCATCCACTCGCTGATGGACAGGCCATAGGCACCGGTGGCGTTGGTCACGATGCAGCCCTCGGGCAGAACACCCGGCTTGAGGTAGTCGTTGGGGCCGGCCGCGTTGGACTGGAACCACTCGACGTGATCGTTTTTCGAGATCAGATTCACCGGCACGTTGCCGAGGATGATCTCGGCCCAGACCGCATCCGCCTCGGTGACGGTAGCGGCAGTGGTGAACCGGAACTCCGACTCCGGTGCGGCGTCAGCCAATGCAGCCCGCTGCGCCTCGGTGGTCGGCAGGCAGACAAGGATCTTTTTGTTCAGGGACGGCATAGAGAAAACTCCTTTCGGGGATACCCATTTTACAGCGTTTTTGACCTTCCCATAGTATCACATCCCGCGCAGAATGTAAAATGCGGAATGTGGATGGAACGTATGCTTGCACAAATTCCCGCGCAAATCTTTGTACATCTTCCCAAAAGTATGCCAATGTATGAAAAACATATTGACATTTTGTGAAGAAGCGGGTATGCTTATGCCACAAGAAACAAGGAAGGTTACTGCGAAAGCGGGCTTAACCAAGGTCTTGCAAAATGGTTTGGCTGGTCGAGTACGACCGGCTGATGGTTCTGTTTTGCAAATCTGGGGTTGCCTGCTTTTTTCTGTTTCCGGGGCAGGCAGCCGGACGGCGGGAGGTGGAACCGGCACGGAAACGGCGAAAAACGCAGAACGCAGGATGATGGAGGAACCCCCATGAAGATCGTGAGAATTTACAACAACAGCTGCGCCTCCGTCACCGACGAGGCCGGGCAGGACATGGTCGCCATCGGCCGCGGCATCGCCTTCGGCAAACACGCCGGAGACGAGCTGGACGCCGCGCAGGTCGAAAAGCTCTATCAGCTGGAGGACAGCGACACCGCCCACCGGCTTGCCACGGTACTGGAAAGCATCGAGGATGCGGACGTGTATCTCGAGATTTCGGAAGAGATCTTCGCGCTGCTCCGGCAGGCGGGATGTCAGGTGCGGGAGAACCTGCTGCTGACCCTCACCGACCACATCGCCTCGGCTGTGGAGCGGGAGCGGCAGGGCATCGTGCTCGAAAACCCGCTCCTGTCCGACATCCGGCAGCTCTACCCCCGGCCCTATGCGCTGGCGGAGAAGGCCGCCGCCGTGATCGCCGCCCACACCGGCGTCACGGTCTCGGAGAATGAAGTCGGCTTCATCGCGCTCCACATCGTCAGTGCCAACACCGACGACTCCGGCAGCCTGCTTGAGATCACCCACATCATCCAGAAGATCCTCACCCTCGTGGAGCAGCAGTTCGGCATCACGCTGAACAAATCCTCGCTCCGGTACGAGCGGTTCATCCGGCATCTGCAGTTTTTCGCACGGCGTATCCTAGACCCTGCCAGCGAGCAGGAAACCAACCTGCTCATGTACAATATGGGACGCCGGGAGTTCCCAGATGCGTTCCTCTGCGCCAAGGAGATCGCCCGCATGGTCGAAAAAGACTATGGGCGGCACGTCTCCAACGCCGAGCAGGGCTATCTGATCTACCACATCATGAACGTGGTACTGGAAACACAGGAAAACAACGAAAAGCCTGAAGAAAAGGAGAACTGACACATGGACATCAAGAAAAGTGCCGCTGAGATCGTGAAATACGTTGGCGGTGAAGAAAATGTTTCGCAGCTGACCCACTGCCTGACCCGTCTGCGTTTTGCCGTGAAAGATACTGCCAAAGTCGATATGGACCACCTCGGCAGCATCGAGGGCGTGCTGACCGCCCAGAACAAGGGCGGCCAGATCCAAGTTGTCATCGGTGCCAAGGTCGAATCCTTCTACGACCAGATCCTGAAGGACTTCCACATCACGGCCGGCGGTGAAGTCGAAGAAGACGGCTCCGCCAAAAAAGAAAAGAAGAATCCTATCAATGCACTGGCTGAGACCATCGCCAGTATGTTCACCCCGTTCCTGCCCGCACTGACCGCCTGCGGCATGATCCAGTGCATCCTGAAGATCGCTGCCCTGTTCGGTCTGGACACTGGCAGCTCCACCTACGCCATCCTGAACATGATGGGCCAGCTGGTGTTCTACTTCCTGCCCTTCCTGCTGGCCGTCACTGCAGCCGATAAGTTCAAGACCAACCGCGCCATGGCGATGCTGCTGGCCGGCGGCTACATCTACTTCAGCACGCAGCTCACCGGCGGCGACCCGGTCAGCTTCCTCGGCATCCCCTTCCGCTCGGTGAGCTATACGTCCACCGTCATCCCCATCATCCTCTCGGTCTTTGTGCTGAAGTACGTTTATGACTTCATCAACAAGATCATCCCCGAAGTTCTGCGGGTCATTCTGGTTCCGATGCTGGTTCTGCTCATCATGATCCCGCTGGAACTGGCTGTTCTCGGCCCCATCGGTGCTTACATCGGCACCTACCTCGCCAAGGGCATTGCATGGCTGTTCTCGGTCAGCGGCGTTCTGGCCGGTGCTCTGCTGGGCTTCTTCCGCCCCATCCTCGTCATGTTCGGTATGCACTATTCCATCATGCCCATCCAGATCCAGCAGGTTGCTGAAACCGGTATGAGTGCAATGCTCTGCAGTGCTCTCTGCGCCAACATCGCACAGGGCGGTGCTGCGCTGGGCGTGGCCCTCAAGACCAAGAATCCCACCATGCGCACTGCTGGCCTGTCCTCTGCCCTGTCCGCTGTGTTCGGCATCACCGAGCCGGCCATCTACGGCGTAACCCTTCGTTATAAGAAGCCTTTCTTCTGCGCCTGCGCTGCCGCTGCCATTACTTCCGGTATCTTCGGCATTCTGGGCGGCTACGCTACTGCCATCGCCCTGCCCGGTGTTCTGGCCATTCCCGTGTTCAACACCAATGCCGGCTTCCTCTGGGTGCCGATTCTGGCTGCTGCATCCTTCATCCTTGCCTGCGTGTTCACCTACGTCGTGGGCTTCGACGAGAAGTAAGCAATAACATTTCGTTTGATTTCCAAGGAGGTTTCCTGAATGTATAAGACCATGCCCGAAAATTTCCTCTGGGGCGGTGCATTGTCCGGCTGTCAGGCCGAAGGTGCCTACCTCGAGGACGGCAAGACCCTGACCATCCCGGAGTGCATGAAGTTCGGCAAGGTGGACCACAAGGTGACCCGCCAGCTCAAGATCACCATGGACACCATCCATGAGGCCGAAAATGACCCTGACACCATCAAGTACCCCAAGCGGCGGGGCATTGACTTCTACCATACTTATAAAGATGACCTGAAATTACTGGCTGGAATGGGTTTCAAGTGCTTCCGGTATTCCTTCTCATGGGCGCGGGTCTTCCCCCACGGTGACGCCGAGACCCCCAACGAAAAGGCTCTGGCCTTCTACGATGACCTGATCGACACCATCCGCAGCTACGGCATGGAGCCGCTGATGACCATCAGCCACTTTGATTTCCCGGTGTATCTGGTGGAGAAATACGGTGGCTGGTACAACCGCAAGCTGATCGAGATGTACGAGCGGTACTGCAAGGTGCTGTTTGAGCGGTACAAGGGCAAAGTGAAGTACTGGGTCACCTTCAACGAGATCAACATGAGCGTCAAGGCCGGCCCCAAGACCATGGGCGTAGTGGATCAGGGCCAGCCCAACTACGAGGAGATGCTGTTCCAAGCCCTGCATCATCAGTTCGTGGCAGCGGCCAAAGTGACCCAGATGGCCCACGCCATCGATCCGGAAAATCACATCGGCTGCATGGTGGCCTATTTTGCCACCTACCCCTACACCTGCAAGCCGGAGGACAGCCTTGCCGCCCAGTTCGACGACAATATGCGCAACCTCTACTTCCTCGACAGCCTCAACGGGCGTCCCCTGCCCTACTACGCACAGGCGTACTTCTACCGCAAGAGCATTCACATTGCGGTAGAGGATGGCGACCTCGCGCTGATCGAGCAGAACCCCGCCGACTTTGTGGGCATGAGCTATTATAATAGTATGGTGAGTGCCGCCGACGACTCCCAGCTGGAGCTGACCAGCGGCAACGTCTCCAACGCCTACAAGAACCCCCACCTCGCCGCCAACGCATGGGGCTGGCAGATCGACCCGGTGGGCCTGCGCTACACCCTAAACCATGTCTACGACCGCTACCGCAAGCCGGTGTTCATCCTCGAGAACAGCTCTGGCTTTGTGGACAAGCTGGAAGCGGACGGCACCGTCCATGACCCTTACCGGGTGGAGTTCCTGCGCCAGCACATCGCCGCCATGATGCAGGCCGTCGAAGAGGACGGCGTGGAGGTGATCGGCTACACCATGTGGGGCCCCATCGACATGATTTCCTCCTCCACCAGCGAGATGACCAAGCGTTACGGCTTCATCTACGTCGATCAGGACGACTACGGCAACGGCACCATGAAACGCTACATCAAGGATAGCTATTACTGGTACCGGGATGTCATCAAGAGCAACGGTAAGAAGCTGTAAAAACTTCTGAGAATGCACAAAGCCTCTGGCGTCCGCCAGAGGCTTTGTTTATTACGCATCTTCCATCGTCTCGCCGTCCTCCACGGGGTAATACTCCTGCAACAGATCCCAGAGGTCGAAGTCGGCCTCGATGGTCTTGCGGCGGCGCAGGGCGTTCTGGACGATGGCGGGGTTGTCGGTGATAATGTCATCCACGCCGAGGCGGATCATCCGGTCGATCTCCTCCTGCCGGTTGACCGTCCACGCCGAGACGGTCTTGCCCCGCAGGTGGGCCTGCCAGATGGTCAGCACGGTGATGGAGCCGTTCTCGATGCTGTAAAAGTCCACGTCACGCTGGTCATGGAAGCCCAGAAAACCCGAGTGGGTGATATAGCCTGTGCGGATCCCGGGCGCGAGGGCCTTGATCTGGGCCAGCGTATCGAGGCTCTTGGAGGTGATGGTGCAGTCATCCTCGAAGCCTTCCTCTTGGATCAGGCGCACCACTTCTTCTTCCAGCGTCGGCGTCTGCGCGCTGGGCTTGATCTCAATGTTCAGCTTGATCCGGCCTTTGCAGAGCCGCAGCACCTGCTTGAGGGTAGGGATCTTGGTGCCTGCAAACCGCTTGCTGAAATAGCTGCCCGCGTCCAGCTGCTCGATCTGGGCGTAGATCAGGTCGTACACGTTGGCGTCCAGTCCGGTGCAGCGGCGCAGATTGGTGTCGTGGGTCAGCACCACCACGCCGTCCTTGGTCATCTGCGCATCCAGTTCGGCGTATTCTGCACCCGACGCGATGCTCATCTTAAATGCCGGGATCGTATTCTCCGGTGCCGCCGAACTATATCCCCGGTGGCTGGTGACGACGATCTCCGACGACAGGCTGTGGCTGCGCAGTCCGGCCCAGACCAGCCCCAGCAAACAAAGCACGATCCCTGCCAAGACGACCAAGGCCGTCTGCACCGCCCGATACCGGCGGCCGTTTCCAGTGCCGTGACCGCCGCCCATGCTGTTATTGGCAAAACCACTGATTCCCGCACTGCCTCCCGACACATTCCCCGCCGCAGGATGCACTGCCGCATCCCCGCCCCGATCCGTAAACCGTTTTTCCTCCATGATGACATTCTCTTTTCCGTCATCTCAATTTTCCACAATTTTTCCGTTTTGTGTGATGACTTTTTTCTTAAAGTATACATTTTTAGAATGAGAAAATCAAGAAATGGAAAAACGTGGATGCAAACTTGAATGCAGTTATCCCTGCTGTTTAGACTGTACCCTTTGTCAAGGACAACTTCAAAGATGTGACCCCTTTTATTTAGGCACAGGTCATTTTTGCTATCCCCGAAAATCATTCAGAAGTAGCTCAGCTGAACCCTTAAATATAGACAAT
>CAVKZS010000012.1:0-6640 GCA_963660925.1 Eubacterium sp. CAG:38
ACAAGCTGACCGAGCTGGAACAGTGGAATAAGCTCAAGCTGGTCAAGGAGATCGCCGAGACCGTCTGGGGCAAATAAAGAAACCAGCAAAGCCGATGTCCCTCCAATACTGGATCCCCAGTGTTGGGGGGACATCGCACATTTGCAGGAAGATTGCAGCTTTTTCGTGATTTTCTGCGGCACCTGTGCTATACTGAGGTCAGATCAAGAAAGGTGAGGTGTCCCATTGATGTATCAGCCGTCTTCTGACCGTTATCAGACCATTCCGTACCGCCGCTGCGGAAACAGCGGACTCATGCTTCCGGCATTTTCGCTGGGATTGTGGCACAACTTCGGCGACACTGCCCCGTACGAAAATATGCGCGCGCTCTGCCGGACCGCCTTTGACCATGGCATCACCCATTTTGACCTTGCAAACAACTACGGCCCCCAGCCGGGTGCCGCCGAGGAGAACTTCGGCAGGATCCTGCGCGACGATCTGCACCCCTATCGGGATGAACTCATCATCTCCACCAAGGCCGGCTACACCATGTGGGACGGCCCCTACGGGGACTGGGGCAGCCGGAAATATCTGCTTGCCAGCCTTGACCAGAGCCTGAAACGGATGGGGCTGGACTATGTGGATATCTTCTACCATCATCGGATGGACCCGAACACCCCGCTGGAAGAGACGATGGGCGCACTGGCACAGGCGGTGCAGAGCGGCAAGGCACTGTATGTCGGCCTGTCCAACTACGATGGCCCGACCCTGAAAAAAGCTACGGCAATCCTGAATGAGCTGCACGTTCCGTTCGTCATCAACCAGAACCGGTACTCCATCCTTGACCGCACGGTGGAGAAGAACGGCCTGAAAGAAGCCGTCGCCGAGACCAAGAAAGGCCTGATCACCTTCAGCCCGCTGGCGCAGGGCCGGCTGACCGACCGTTACCTCCACGGCATCCCGGCCGACAGCCGGGTGCGTACCGACGGCCGCTTCCTCAAAGAAAAGGACCTGAGCCCGGACGTCATCGCCAAAATTTCCGCCCTCAATGAGATGGCGGCACAGCGCGGACAGACCCTTGCGGAGATGGCTCTTGCATGGCTTCTTGCACAGCCCGAAGTCACCAGCGTCCTCATCGGTGCTTCCCGGACCAGCCAGATCCTCGACAACATCAAAGCCTGCGAAAACCTGCACTTCACTGAAGAAGAGCTGAAGAAGATCGACGAGATCAGCCTGTGATCCGGTATTCTGCTGCACAAAGACCGGCCCTTGGTTTTAAAACCGAGGGCCGGTCTTTGTGATTTTCAGTGGGTGCCTTCCACAATGGTGACACCTTGTGCTTCTAATTGCTCGACGATGCACTGGATGCGGGGGCAGCGGCTGTGGTCGGCCTGTTCGGTGCGGGTGCAGATGCCGAGGTGCACCCGGTCCACGCCGATCTGGGCCAGCCGTTCCAGCTTTTCCTGCATACCGGGGTCGGCCGCCGGGTCTTTGCCGCAGCCGTTGCAGTGCATAAAGGCCACCAGCTCGGCGTCCTGCCCGGCATACGGGGCAAAGTTCCGGGTGCAGCTGTTCCATGCGGCAAGGCAGGAAGCCCCCGTGCAGATCTGGCAGGCTTTCAGGCAGGTCAGGATCGCAACTTTGGTCATTCCGGCTCCTTTCTGCGGATGCAGCGGTCGGGCCGGTAGAGGATGCGCAGCACGCCGTCCTCATCGGTCAGGACCCGGGCTTCCACATGGTAGACCTGCCGGATGAACTCCGGGGTCAGCAGCGTCTCCGGGGTGCCGTGGCCGACGATGCAGCCGTCCTGCACCGCGTACAGCTCGTCGCAGTACATGGCCGCGATGTTCAGGTCATGCACCGCCGTGATAACGGTACGGTTCAGCCTGCGTACCAGCTCCATCATCTGCAATTGATGCTGGATGTCCAAATGGTTGGTCGGCTCGTCGAGGATCAGGCAGGGGGTCTGCTGGGCCAATGCACGGGCCAGAATGACCCGCTGCTGCTCGCCGCCGGAAAGGGTGGAGAAGATCCGTCCGGCCATCTCCTGCATCCCGACGGTGGCAAGGCTCTCGGCCACGATCCGGAAATCGTCGGCGTTGTCCCGCTCCATGGCCCGCTTGTGGGGTGAGCGGCCCATCAGGACGACGTCCTGCACCGTGAACTCAAAGTTATAGTAGTTGTGCTGCGCCACGACCGCGATCTTCTGGGCCGTCTGCCGCACCGGGAGTTTCTGGATGGGCGTACCGTCCAGATAGACCGCTCCGCCGGTGGGTTTCAGCACCCGGTAGATGCACTTGAGCATCGTGGATTTTCCGCTGCCGTTCGGCCCGATGACACCGATGACTTTCTGCCCGGCAGCGGTAAAATCGACTCCCTTTAAAATCTCGTTTCCGCCGAGAACGGCTTTCAGCTCTTTGGTCTCGATCTTCATGCGTCGCCACCTCCGAATCCGTACCGGCGGCGGGCCATCAGGTAGATGAACACCGGCGCACCCAGCAGGCTGGTCAGGATGCCGATGGGCATCTCGTTGCCCGGGATGATGGTGCGGCAGGCCACATCCGCCCAGATCAGAAAGACCGCTCCGCCCAGTGCTGAGATGGGCACCATCTTGCGGTGATCGGTGCCGAAGAGCAGCCGCACCACATGGGGGACCACCAGACCTACAAAGCCGATGGTGCCCGCGTTGTAGACCGAGAAGCCGATCATCAGCGAGGTCGCCACCAGATAGGCAATGCGCCAGCGGTGGAGGTCGGTGCCGAGGGTGATGGCACTGTCGTCGCCCAGAAGCATCAGGTTCAGGGTGCGGCTCTGGGTCAGGAAAAAGCCCACGCCCAGCAGGGTCACGATCGCAAGAACGCCATTGTCCTGCCAGTTGGCTGCGCCGAGACCGCCCATCGTCCAGCGGATGATCTGGCTGGGCGCATGATCGTCGTCACGGATGTAGATGGCGAAGCTGGAAAAGGCACCGCAGACCGCAGAGAGCGCGGAGCCGGCCAGCAGCAGCTTGACCGCCGTAGCCCGTCCGCCCACATTGGCCAGCGCAATGACTGCAAA
The DNA here is from genome assembly GCA_963660925.1 of Eubacterium sp. CAG:38. Lineage (GTDB taxonomy): Bacteria > Bacillota > Clostridia > Oscillospirales > Ruminococcaceae > Faecalibacterium. The sequence continues at coordinate 3,037 of CAVKZS010000012.1, forward strand.
CGAGATAATGAGCGCGCCAAGGAAGGCCATGACACCGACGTACTTTGTGCCGAAGGAGACGCCAAAGCCGAACAGCACGGCCAGCGTCGCGCCCAGTGAAGCACCGGACGAGATGCCCAGCACATAGGGGTCAGCCAGCGGGTTCTTGACGATGGCCTGCATCACCACGCCGCTGACGGCAAGGCTGGCACCCACTGCTGCCGCCAAGATCAGGCGGGGCAGGCGGATCAGCCAGACCACATCATGGAGCGGGGTGCCGGGGGCCCAATCTTCCGGGATAGGCTGACGGAAGAGGATGCTGCCCAGCTCGTACCGGATGACGGTGTACACATCGCTGACAGGGAGCTTCATGGTGCCGAAGGTGACCGCCACGAGGATGGACAACGGCAGCACGATGAGCAGTACCACAATGGCTACCACATAGGCCGGCCGGCCCTTGAAGAAGCCGCGGGAAGAAGTCTGTTCGTTCATCTTACTTGTTCAGGTCGGGGTACATACCGGCAGCAATGGTCTTGATGCCGTCGATGGTGCGGGGACCTGCGGCGTACATATCGCCCAGCATGATCAGCTCCACGCGGCCGTTCTTGACGGCGGACAGGCTGGCCAGAGCGGGATCGTTCTCGATGACGGCCAGCTGATTGGCCTTGACGGTCTCGGGATCGTCACCGGAGTATGCCATGTAGACCACGAAGATCACATCCGGGTCGCAGGCCAGCAGGTCTTCCTTGCTCATCTCGTTGCCGTCCGGCTTTGCCAGCTCACCGCCCAGCTGGGTGACCATGTCGCCCGCCAGCGTCTTGGAGCCGTAGTTGGTGATGGAGTCGCCCAGCGGCTCGACCACGGCAACGCTGACCTTGTCCTGACCCTGCGTTGCGGCGACAGTATCGGAGACTTCCTTCTTCATCTCGTCAACGATCTCATTGGCCTTGTCCTCTACGTCAAAGATCTTGCCGAGGTTCAGGATGTCGGTGTACTCGTTCTCCAGCGTGCGGGCATAGCCGCCGGGACGGGTGTTGGTATTCATATAGGTCGCGACGCCCTTGGCGTTCCAGTCGGACACATCACCCAGCTTCTTATCACTGAAGATGGAACCCCAAGACAGGATCATGTCGGGATCCAGCAGGGTAACGGTTTCCTTATCGGGAGCAAAAACGTCGTCGTGGTAGTTCATCTTCTCAAAGCCGGCTTTCCACTCGTCCTTGACTTCGTTGTCCAGACCATAGGAAGCCACAACGTGATCTTCCAGACCCAGTGCGATCATGGTCTCGATGGAGCCCTGATAGACGGCAATGACCTTTTCGGGGGCCTTGTCGTAGGTGTAGGTCACTTCATCACCGGCATAGTTGTAGTTGGTGATGGTGACGGGGTAGTGGTCGCTGTTGGTTTCGGTCTCCGAAACCGCGGAAGCGGCAGCAGAAGAGGCCGGAGCTTCGCTGGAAGCAGCCGAGGAAGCGGTGGAGGCCGAAGAGCAGGCGGTCAGGCTCATGGACAGAGCCATCGCCACGGCGACGACGGCCGAGGTCAGGGCAAGTTTGCGTTTTCTCATGGAAAAATACTCCTTTTCATTCTTCAACGCTTTGCACCGCAAAAAATACGGGCCTTTCCGCCTGCGGCAAACGCCGTCAGCAGAAAGACCCGTCGTCAAAACAAAGCACAAAAAACACAGTGCATCTCCAAGGCATCCCGCAAAAGGCCGGGTGCCTTTGTTTTGCCGTGCAAACGTTTCGTCCGTCCGCAGCACGGGTCCTGCCCGCACACCGGTGTTGAAGGCCCGGCGCACAGCAGTATGAACCGATCGGGCAGGTCTTCCGGCTCTGGCGTCCACGCCCCGGCTTCCGGTCTTCCCATGCAGCGCACAGTGACCCCGAAATGAAGCCGGAACTCGACCATTACGGCGGCGGTCCCGCGCAGGCATTCCACCTGCTTCCCTATTCTCCCGGCCAGCCTTGCGGCCCCGGGCACCCGATGGTGCTTTGTCTTTTTAGGATAACACAAACCGCGTCATCCCGCAAGATGTTGTTGGATTTTTTATCGGACGGCCGCAAGCACAGCCCCGATGTCGGCATCCAGAACAATGGACTGCTTCTTGATCTCCTCGGGGATCCATGCGTTGCCTTGGTTGATGCAGCAATAGCGGGCATCCGGATTGTGGGCGGTCATCCGCCAGAAGGGATATTTGATGATGCCGGGTGTGTTGTAGCCCACGCCCAGTTCCAAGAACAAGATCTTCTGTCCGTCGTGGCGGCGGAGAAATTCGCTGTACCGTTCGGCGGCGAGATGCCAGCCTTCGTCCTCCACAAAGGTATCGTCGGCCCGGAGATTCATGGTCAGGGGCTTGCCGCAGTGGGGGCAGCGGGGCACCAGCTCAGTGGGGATCTGCATTTTCAGCGGGCCGTCCGGTTCGGTCAGGGTGCCGTCGGCTCCAATGGCATACCCCTGCGCCTCGACCATTTTCCGGATCAGAGCTTCGTTCTCGAACGTCTCCGCACAGCAGGGCTCCGAACACTGGAACAGCCCGTAGTCGCCCTGTGTGTAGAAGAGCCGCTTTTTGCTGAAACCGGCCTTCTGGAAGCAGTGGTCCACGTTGGTGGTCAGGACGAAATAATCCTTGTCCTGCACCAGCGCGAACAGATCGTTGTACACCGGTTTCGGCGCGTCCTGATATCGGTTGATGTAGATGTACCGGCTCCAGTAGGCCCAGTGCTCTTCCGGTGTGGCATAAGGGTAGAAGCCGCCCGAGTACATATCGGTGAAACCGTACTTGCTAGCAAAATCGTAGAAATAGTTCCGGAACCGCTCGCCCGCATAGGTGAACCCCGCCGAGGTGGACAGGCCGGAACCGGCCCCGATCAAAACGGTGTCGGCCTCGGCAAGGGCCTGCTTCAGCTTATCGGTGGGCGAGGAGGGCTGTGTAGAGTTCTTTGTCCAGATCTTTGAAAACATTGAAAATCACCTTTTTGACGCTGGTTTCGGTTTGCAGAAATTCCCGCACGGTCCGGACGGCGATCTCTGCCGCCTTGTCGTTGGGAAAATGAAATTCACCGGTGGAGATGCAGCAGAACGCGATGCTCTCGAGGCCGTTCTCTGCCGCCAGTTCCAGACAGGAGCGGTAGCAGGAGGCCAGCAGATCGCAGTCCCGCCGGGTCAGCCGCCCGGAGACGATGGGGCCGACCGTGTGCAGGATATACCGGCAGGGCAGGTTGAAGGCCGGAGTGATCTTGGCCTGCCCGGTGGGTTCCGGGAAACCCTGCTGTTCCATAAGTTCGGCACAAGCCCACCGGAGCTGGACACCCGCATAAGAGTGAATGCAATTTCCGACCCCTATCTGAATCACACACGCCACCCAACAGAAATTGTGACGTAGCATCTAGTATTATGTAATCGGCTGAGCCGAAGAACGAAGAATACTCATCCTCCGAACAGCCTTTCAAATAAAAATGGCAACGGGGCATACCATTTTCATATACAACGTAGATTCTCTCAACAAGGACTTGCAATAAAGTCACAAGCACTTCTGGACTTGCCTGTGAAGCATAACTTGAAAACGATTTTAAACTGTACCCATAAGAGTGGACACCATGAAATGTGAGATTTTCCGTCAAAA
>CAVKZS010000013.1:0-42940 GCA_963660925.1 Eubacterium sp. CAG:38
GCGCAGATGCGAGTGCTCATGAACACTCTTGCATCTACGCTTGTATCATACCAAAGAAAGGGTGCAAAAATCTTAAAATGGTTGTCGTACTAGATCAGGCTTGTTCGTAGTTGAGCAAGACAAACACCAGTCGACAATTTACCCAATTTTTAACGCAGCTGCGTGATTAGCAGTTCTCAGCGAAGTACTTAATAGTACGGACCATCTGAGAGGTGTAGGAGTTCTCGTTGTCGTACCAAGACACGACCTGAACCTGATAGGTGTCGTCGTCGATCTTAGCGACCATGGTCTGAGTTGCATCGAACAGAGAGCCGTAGCGCATACCGATGACATCAGAAGAAACGATCTGATCCTCGTTGTAGCCGAAGGACTCAGAGGTAGCAGCCTTCATAGCAGCGTTGATGGACTCCTTGGTGACATCCTTGCCCTTGACGACTGCAACCAGAATGGTGGTAGAGCCGGTGGGAACAGGCACACGCTGAGCAGAGCCGATCAGCTTGCCGTTCAGCTCGGGGATGACCAGACCGATGGCCTTAGCAGCACCGGTGCTGTTGGGAACGATGTTCTGTGCGCCAGCACGAGCACGGCGCAGATCGCCCTTGCGCTGAGGGCCATCCAGGATCATCTGGTCGCCGGTGTATGCATGAACAGTGGTCATGATACCGGAAACGATGGGGTAGGTCTTGTTCAGGGTGTCAGCCATGGGAGCCAGGCAGTTGGTGGTGCAGGAAGCAGCGGAGATGACCTGATCCTCAGCGGTCAGGGTCTTCTCGTTGACGGAGTAGACGATAGTCTTCAGATCGTTGCCTGCGGGAGCAGAGATAACGACCTTCTTTGCGCCAGCCTGGATGTGAGCCATGCTCTTCTCCTTGCTGGTGTAGAAGCCGGTGCACTCCAGAACGACATCAACGTTCAGCTCGCCCCAAGGAGCATCCTTTGCGTCCTTGACAGCGTAGATCTTGATCTCCTTGCCGTCGACGATGATGGAGTCATCGGTAGCCTCGACGGTGTGCTTGCCCTCGCCGATCTTGCCGCAGAAGGAACCCTGAGCGGTATCGTACTTCAGCAGGTGAGCCAGCATCTTGGGGCTGGTCAGATCGTTGATAGCGACAACCTCGTAACCCTCAGCATCAAACATCTGACGGAAAGCCAGACGGCCAATACGACCAAAACCATTGATAGCAACTCTAACAGCCATGTTAATAGTACCTCCTAATTGTTCTTACCCTTGATTCGGATAATTCACGGTACCTTTATTTTAGACCAAAACGCCGCAACTTTCAAGTGCCTGCCAAAAAATTAACAAGGTTTTTTCATACTTTTTGGCTTTTGTACTGTTTTTACAGAAGTTTGGCATTTCTTTTCAGCAATTCAACCAACAGAGTGCCGACCGGAATCGTGCGCGGCCTTCGTCCGAGGCTTGGAAACGCAGTTGAGGGCGCAGATGCCGCCCAGCGCACCGACGCAGCAGACCCCAAGGCCGAAGAACAACTCCGGAAGCTGGCGCACCCGCAGGCCGTTTGCCAGCAGGCTGAGGCTCTGGGGCAGCTGCCAGCACAGGCAGAGCGCGAAGGTGCTCAGACCTGCGCCGCCCAGCATCCGGGCGTTGGTGCTCTCGGGCAGGTAGAGGGCACGGGCCAGCGACGCGAGGAACACCACCGCCGCCAACATCTGCCAGACCGCTGCCGTGGGAGCCACCCGGTGCCAGCTGGAGCTGTTCTCCATGAACCGGGCAAGGACGCACCAATAAAAGAGCACACTGCCCGCCACTGCCGGATACAGGCTGCGGGTCGGGCGGTGCCACGGCCCTTTGCGGAGCCAGTTGCGGGCCAGCAGGGACATCCAGACCCAGCAGAACAGTTCCAGCAGTGCCCGCACGATCGCACCGATGCCGTCCAGCCCGAACAGCAGCCGGGTCACACCGGCCAGCACGAAACAAACCGCCGCGCCGCCGGCAGCAAGGCCTGCGGGCATGCTCTGCTTCCGCACGCCGTCGCTGCCGGTGATCTTCCGTCCGGCCAGCACTGCCGCCAGCGTCGCCACAGCCAGCGCACCATACCGCAGCCAGACCGAACCCGTCAGGGTCAGGCCGGTGGCCGCATCCGTGAAAAACGCCAAGTCCAGCCCGCGCAGCAGGCACAGAATGACGCTCAGTATTATTGAAACTAAAATCAACAGATTCATAACAATCCTCAATCTCTATATTAAGATGTGTCCATGATAGCGCATTTACAGCCGAATTGCAAGGCGCGTTTTGCCCGATTGCGTGCTTTTTGGACGCGGCAGTGTGGTACGCTGTGGAAAAGCGGATTTTACACGGGAGGTTTCACCCATGAAAAAAGCCTTTCTTCTGCTCTGCGCCCTGCTGCTGGCTGGCAGTTTGCTGCTGCCGCAGGCCGGATACCGGTTGGCGCAGACGGTCTTTCATCCCCAGCCATCCGCCAGCCCTGCGCCGTCGGCAGAGAGCACGCCGGAGCCGCAAAGCTCCCAGACCCCCGCCCCTTCCAGCGCAGAGGTGGACGCTGAGGTATTCCTCGTGCAGGATTCCTCCACCGGTGAGGTACTGCAGATCCCGCGCCGGGATTACCTGATCGGGGCCGTCGCCGCCGAGATGCCGGTCAGCTGGCCGGACGAGGCCCTCAAAGCGCAGGCCGTGGCCGCCCACAGCTACATTCTCTACTGCCGGGATCACGCTGCCGCGCCGGAGACCGGCTGGCTCACCGCCGACCCCGCCCGCCGGCAGGGGGTGCTGACCGATCCCGTTCTCCACAGCTATTGGGGCGTGGACTACGAGACCAACTACGCCCGGCTCTCCGCGCTGGTGGATCAGGTGCTCACGGCCGTGGTCTGCTACGAGGGTGCCCCGGCCGGGACAAGCTACTTTGCCCTCTCCAACGGCCTGACCGAGGCCAGCGAGAACGTCTGGGGTTCGCCGCTCCCCTACCTCGTCCCGGTCGAAAGCAGCTCCGACCTCACCGCCGACAATTACCAGTACACCTTCACCCTCTCGGCCGCACAGGTCAGCAGCCTGCTCTCTGCCGGGCTGGGAGCCGTCCCGGACGCATCCTCGCCGGAGCAATGGTTCGGCACGCCCAGCTTCACGCCGTCGGGCTATGTGGCCTCTCTGCCCGTCTGCGGCCAGACCGTCACCGGCCCGGCACTCCGGCGCGCCCTCGGCCTGCGGAGTGCCTGCTTTTCCATCCGGTACGCCGACGGCAGTTTTTCCATCACCACCCGCGGCTACGGCCACGGCGTCGGCCTGAGCCAGTGGGGTGCCAAGGCCATGGCCGAAGAGGGCAAGAGCTGGCAGGAGATCTTGGCGCATTATTTCCCGAATACCGAAATATGGGAGTGAGAAAAGGCCCCGAAATTCCGCTTGGAATTTCGGGGCCTTTGTGCGTATCGTTTAGCTGAACAGCCCCGTCCACCACGTCAGGACATCGGTCTTGGCGGTTTCTTCGGGGGCGGCCTCCTGTGCGGCTTCCTCGGTGGCGATCTCCTGATCCACCTCATCGAGGGCGGCAATGGCTGCCTCAGTCAGAGCTTCGTCCACCTCGGCAGTGGTCGCATTGTGATCCGAGACGATGTACCAGTAGCAGGACGCGCTGCCGATGGACACGCTCGCGCTCGAGATGGGTACCCGGCCTGCGGAAATGTTGCCCGCCGGGTCGGAGCAGTAGAACACGCCGTCGGTGTAGTCGGTCAGCAGCACAGCGTGGGGCTGGCTGCGGTCATACAGGACGATGCCCTCCGGGTGCTCGGCCAAAAGCTGGATCAGCACCTCGGTCTTGGCGGCCTTGCCTGCCGGCAGGGTGCCATAGCCTACCTGCATCGCCTTGTATGTAAAGCTGTGGGAGAGTCCCCCGGACCATGCCGTGGAGCGGACGCTGTTCTCGGTCACATCCACCCAGTCGTGCAGGCCGTCGAGATAGGCCCGCCGCCGCAGCATCATTGCCGCCGAAGCCAATGTGCAGGTCCCGCCGCGGCTCTGCTTGAAGTAGAACCCGGCGTCAACATTCAGGTCAACGGCCAAGGCTCCCGGCAGGCAGGTCATCAACAGGACCAGCGACAGCACAAGGGCTGCCAGCTTCTTGCGGATCAAAGATGGTGCGGTGGTTTCCACTTTCTGGGTTCCTCCTTAACTTCCGAGTGATTTACTGGTTTAAAGTATACCAGTTTGTTACTCTTTTGTAAACCTTCTGAAGACTTTTTTCTCAAGATTTACACGTTTTGGAGAAAAACAGGGTGCAGATTGCACAAAAGTGAAAAACATTTTTTGTCAAGCAGTCGTATTCTTGGCTCTCCCTTCGGGAGAGCTGTCAACGCGGACGCGTTGACTGAGAGGGCTGGCTACGCAGAATCCGAATCTTCAAATGTCCTTCGCCTTTTTCAGGGCCTTGAACACCTCTGCCGTCGAAACGCTTTCCTCGGGGGCAGCATCCTCATCCGCCAGCTGGTGGTCGATGGCCCAGCGGAGAGCGATCTCCGTCTCACTGAGGGGTGCTTCCATCGGGACCGCCGGGCATCCGGCTTGTTTCCAGAGCACTACTGCCAGTTCGCCACGGGTCGTAGGCATTCCCGCACCTGCGGGCAGCATCAGCCATGCGGCCAGCTCAGTGCCGATGTCATAGGCTGCAACACCCACAGTCGCTACGCCTGCACCAATGACTACCGCGCCGCCGGCCAGCAGAATCGCAGCACCGGCACCGCCGCCGTCATTGCCCGGGTCGCTGGGCGTGGTCGGCTGTTCCGGCTCACTTGGCTTCTCGGGATTCTCCGGCTGACTCGGCTTTTCGGGCTCGCTGGGCTTGCTCGGCTGCTCCGGTTCGCTCGGTTTCTCGGGCTGACTGGGCTGTTCCGGTTCACTCGGCTCCGTCGGCGTCGTGGGTTGTTCGGGTTCCGTCGGCTTGTCGGGGTTTTCCGGCTGCTCTGGGTTGCTGGGCTGTTCCGGGTTCTCCGGTTCCGTCGGTTTATCCGGATTGCTGGGTTCAGTGGGCTGCTCTGGCTGTTCGGGTTCGGTCGGTTTATCCGGGTTGCTTGGTTCGCCGCCGATCTTCTCCCACTGGGCGTAGAAGGTCAAATCTTCCGTAATGTACGCAATGTATCCCACGACTCCCGCCGAAACATCCGAAACATCGTATTTTTCTCCCATCTTCTCGCCGCCCTCAGGGGCCGTGTACCAGCCCTTGAAGGTGTAGCCATCCCGCTCCGGCTGTGCATAGATTTCCATTCTGACGCTCTGCACAAATTGTTCGTTCTCGTTGTCATAACAATCAAAATACGTTTCGGCTGTGATGACCCGGTGCGCGTCATCCCATTCACCCCAGTCGTTGAAGTCCCAATCCCACTGGGCGTCGCTGGCATTCAGGTCAAAGCTAACCTTGTACTGTGTGATTCCTTCCGGTTTGAGCCACTTGGCGTAGCAGGTTATATCGCCCGTAACGATCGTCTCCGGATTCACTTTGGTGGTCAGTTCGGGGTCCGTGAACCAGCCTGCAAAGTACCATTCATCATCCCATGCCGAACCCAGTTCGCCTAGAGCAGAACCATCCCGAATCTCCCAATCGTTATAATAGCCCTCATTGCCATGTCCATTCAGCTCGAAATGGATTGTGTGCATCTTATCCCACTTGGCGTAGAAGGTAGTGTTCTTCTGGATGGGAAGAGCAAAGTCCGCCGCTTCCGTGCATTCCGGGTCCGCATACCAGCCCGCGAAATACCAGCCCTCTGCATCCGGGTACGCCGGAATGGTCGGGGGTGCGCCGTTCTTCACCTTTTGTGTCGGTTCCGGTTCACCGTGGCCGTTCATCTCAAACGTCACAGTAAAGACCTGATTGTCCCGGTTGCCGATCACCATCCTCTTCATGCCGTTCTGGGTGGTATTTTCCAGAACTTCCAGCCCGTCCTGCCGAGTGATGCTGGTTGCACTCCAGATCGGATCATACGGATACTGGCTGCCCTCTGCGTCGGTCTCTGCAACGACCCATGTATCCGCTCCGGAGATCGTCATTTCGTCTTCACTTGCAATGCCTTGGACGCGTGCATTGGGGATCGTGACCTTGCTGTTCCCGATGGTCAGGCTCCCACGGGTACTCAGACCATAATCGCACCGGACATCATCGTCTACCGATACCGTGCTGTTCTCGATCAGGAAATCGCCATTGCTGAAGTAAGGGCACACGCAATATCCCTGCCCGCTTGCAGCTGCCGACTCGATCTTCAGGATCGAATTGCGGATCGTCATATCCGAACCGCTCTCAAAGCCAACACTTATCGCACTTCCAAGGGTGTCAGCGGTCGTTTCCGTCCGGAAGGTCAGCTCTGCATCTTCGATGTTCAGTTTTCCTTCCGAATCAATTCCGATATCTCCATACAGGGTTGCGCTTCCCTTCACCGTCAGGTATTCGTATTCTGCGTATAAGATTGCAATATGATCCGCATCGTCTCCGTGGATCTCCGCATCCTTCAGCGTCAGGGTATGGGTATCCGGATCATATTGAACCTTTCCATCGCCCAAAATATCGTTCCGGTTTTCCGCCGTTACCGTTACATTGCCAACAAAAAGCCGGTCATCTTCCGTCCATCTGGCATAAAGGGTGATGTCCTCTGTGATCTTCGTACCTCTGAAATTAAATTCCTTATCGGGGTCGTTGTTTTTCGCTCCCTCTTTGTCGGTATACCAGCCGGTAGTACACCAATCTCCAAAGAGAAGACGCCCCGGTTCGACCGCATAGCTGTCCGCACCGCCGTCGCAAGGTACCGTCTGCGGCTGAGGAGCATCTATCTCTCCTTCAATTCCAAAACTATCTAAGTTCAGGTCAAATGTGACGGTGGCGGTCTCTCTTACATTTTTGAAGTTGTAGGTTACGTTCTGCGTGGAATTGATCCCAAGATCAACTCCGTTTGTCAGTTCTTTCCACTTTTTCTTGGTTCCTTCATATTCAATGGTTTTCAAATTCAAGCATGAACCAAAAACGCTTTTTCCAATGCTGGTGACGCTGGCCGGGATGGAAATTTTTTTCCAGACCTCTGCAATTATAAAAAGCGTTTTCTCCGATGGTTTCCACACCGGAAGGGATCGTCATGCTTTTCAGCCCATGGCAGTGCATAAATGTGCCTTTTCCGATGGTCTTCAAAGAGTCCGGCAGCTCGATCGTCGTCACGCCGGAATCGCTGAACGAGCCATTGATCATTTCCAACTGGCTTCCCGGTGCAAAGGTAACGGTTTTCAGACTCTTGAGGTTATAAAATGCACTGTTGTCAATTTCTGTTACGCTGGCCGGGATCCGGACGCAGACCATATTATGATCCCTCTGAAACGAACCTATCGCAAGAATTTTGACCGGTTTTCCGTTCAGTGTATCCGGGATCACCACATCTGTGTCCATTCCATTATAAATTCGGATGCCGATCTCACCATCGCTGTCATAATACTCGTAATCCCCTTCCGTGCCATATTTCACCGCCGCAAACGCTGCGGTGGGCAGCAGCGTCAGCAGCATGGCCAACGACAGCACTGCGCTGATGAAACGCAGCCTTGGGGGGTGTTTCGTCTGATACGTCATAATCCATTGCCTCCTTTATCGTCAAAAAAGGTCCTCTGTACTTTTATTATACAGAGGGCCTTTTCAAAAAGATATTAACCAAAGGTTAGGGTTTCAGCGCAGCAGTTCCAGCAGGGCGCGGCGTTTGTTCCGGGTATCGCCGGGGATCTGCAGTTTGGAGTAGATCTGGTTGATGTACTGCTTCACGCTGCCCTCGGAGAGGTAGAGCCGCTCGGCAATCTCCCGGTTGCTCAGCCGCTGGGCCATCAGCTCCACGATCTGGGCCTCCCGGCCGGTCAGGTTGGCAAGGATGCGGGGTCTCGGGGCGGGTTCGGGGGCATTGCGGCGCAGCCAGACCTCTCCCAGCCGGATCACCTGCCGGGCAAACGCGGCCTGCCCGCCCCGCAGGGCGCGGTTCAGCGCGCTGCTGAGCAGCGGGTAGTTTTCAGCAAAAGGCACCCGCAGACCGTCGGGTTCGGCGTCCTGCAAGGCCTGTGCCAGCAGCGCGTCGGCCTCGGCGGGCTTTCCCAGCTGCTCGTAGGCTGCTGCCGTCTGGATGCGCAGGTGGAGGGCCACCAAGCCATAGTGCATGGCCTCGCACATCGCCAGCCCCGGCCCGCTCTGGCCGATGACTTTGGCGTACTCGCCTTGTGCCAGAAAGACCTGATTTTCGATCATCTCGATCATGGGCCGCCCCGGTGCGAGGATCTGCACCTCGTCCAGCCGGTGCTCCGCAAAGACCGCCGGGATCTGCTCAATTTGCCCCCGCAGGGCGTAGTAATAGGCGCAGATGGCATTGAGGATGTTGATCCACGCGATGTTGTGCTGCCGCAGCAGGTCGGCGCGGCATTCCTCCAAGGTCTGGCGGAAGCCCACCGCCGTCCAGAGCGAGAGCCGCCGGGCCAGAAACTCGCAGCAGAGGGCCATGTTGATCTGGCCGTTCCCCTCGATCTGGGCGCGGGCCTGTTCCAGCCCGATCTGCGCGTCGGCGAAATCGCCCTGCATCAGGGCCGCTTCCGCCCGCATGATGGTCTCGGCCCCCTGCCCGTGGCCGTTGGTGATCCGGTAATAGTGGGGCATACACTCGTCCATCTCGGCCAGTTCTTTCGGCAGCTGGCCGGGAGCACGGTGGAACATCATCAGCACCGAGGGCGAGCCAAAGGTCCAGCCGCCGTTGTTCCGGATGCTGATGGCGGGCCGGGACATCTGCGCACTGGCACTCCGGTGCAGGCGGCTCATGGCCGCGATGTCGTTGTACATCAGAAAGCTCAAAATCAGGTCGCACTCGCCCAGCAGGTCGCCCTTTTCCTCCGCCGACCACTCCGGGTGCGCCTCCACCGAGGCCAGCAGAACGCCTTTCAGTTCCAGCATCTTGGGGATCTGCCGCCAGTTGAACATACTCCGCATCAGCACCAGCAGGGCGAAGGGGTGCCGCATCAGCACCTCCTGCGGGCAGAGCGCGAGACCGCGCAGCACCTTCTGCGGGTCCAGCGACGCCAGCAGGATGCCCGCATCGGTCTGCACCACCCGGAGCAGCGCGTCGAAGTCCCCGGCCTGCCGGTAGGCGGTCATGGCGTGGAGATACTGGCCGTGTTCTTCGTACCAGCGGCCGTACCGTTCGAGATAGGCCTGACGCCGTTCGGCGGGCAGGCGTTCAAAGGCGTGGGCCGCGCACTCCTTCATCATGTGGTGGAAGCGGTAATTCGGGCTGTCCGGCAGACGCTTCACAAAAGCGTTCTGCCCGGTCAGGCTCCGCAGCCGGATGCCTGCGTCGGCGTTCCCGGTGACGGCCTGCGCCATCTCCACGGTGAACTCGTCCGCAAGGCCCATCACGGCCAGAAACTCCTGCAGTTCCGGCGGCAGCGGGTCGATCATGGCCGCCGTGAACATCCCGTAGATGTCCGACTCCCGGTCGGGCAGGGTGCCTCGCTCCGCGAGGGTGCGCAGGCTCAGGTAGACCGCTGAGAACCAGCCCTCGCTGACATAGAGCAGCTGCTCCACTTGCCGGTCGGTCAGTTCCATCCCGCACCGGCCCGCGTAGGCGGCAAGCTCGGTGTGGTTGAGCCGCAGCTGTTCCGGCCCGATCTGATAGATCCGGCTCCCCAGCCGGAGCACCGCCTCCGCCGGGAGGAACCGATCCCGCCCGGCCACCAGCAGGTGGACACTGGACGGCAGGCGGTTGGCCAGTGTACAGAGGAAGTTTGCCACCCGCTCGTCCCGCAGCAGATGGAAATCGTCGATGAAGATGCAGCAGGGCGTTTTGCCGCCCAGCGCGTGGCAGAGTTCGTCGGTGAGCAGGCCGCTCCCGGCGGCGTCTGCCGGACAGTCGTACTCCCGCAGAAAACCGTACCCGCCATGGGCGAAGGCTTCCTGCACGCTCTTCCAGAAGATGGCAAGGTTGTCCGAGTAGACGCTGACCCGGATCACGGTCAGGTCCCGCCGTTTCGCCCACTCCTCAAGATACCAGTTCACCGCCGTGGTCTTGCCGTAGCCCATGGGCGCGATGATGGTGGTCAGGGCACAGCCCGCGATGGGCCGCAGACACTCCTGCAGCCGCTCCGAGATGTAGATTGCATTCAGGTTTGCTTTGTGTTTCGGCATACGCTGTTTCTCCCCGCACCGGCCCTGTGCCGGAAATTCTTACCTCTATTATACCAGACTCCGTCCAAACTGCAATCGGACGCAAAAAAACCCGCAGCAGAGCGTTTTCGCACTCCGCTGCGGGCCTTCTGAAATCGGGGAGGAATTCGGTTACAGCTTCCAGCCGGCCGCGGCCTTCCGTCCGCCGACGAACTCGGCGTAGATGCCGGGCTTGTTGATCAGATCTTCGTGCTTGCCCTGCTGGACGATCCGGCCGTGATCCACGACCAAGATCTGGTCGGCGTGGCGCACGGTCTTGAGCCGGTGGGCGATCATAAGAATGGTCTTATCCCGGGTCAGGGCTTCGATGGCCTTCTGCAGCCGGTCCTCGTTCTCGGGATCCACATTGGCGGTGGCCTCGTCGAGGATGACGATGGGAGCATCCTTCAGCATCGCGCGGGCGATGGAGATGCGCTGCTTCTCGCCGCCGGAGAGGGACGCACCGCCCTCGCCGATGACGGTGTTGTAGCCGTCGGGCAGGGCCTCGATGAAGTCATCACAGCAGGCTTTCTTGTCCGCAGCCACCACCTGTTCGTGGGTGGCATCCGGGCAGCCGAACTTGATGTTGTTCTCGATGGTGTCCGCGAAGAGGTAGACGTTCTGCAGCACCATGCTGATCTGATCCATCAGGGATTCCAGCGTGTAGTCCCGCACATCCACACCGCCGATCTTCACGCTGCCGCTGTCCACATCCCAGAAGCGGGCGATCAGGCTGCACAGGGTGCTCTTGCCGGAACCGGACGGGCCGACGATGGCGGTGGTGGTCTTGTCGGGCAAGGTCACGCTGATGTCATGCAGGATCTGCTTGTGTTCATAGGAGAAGTTGACGTGGTCGAACACGATGTCATGCTTCTCGGGGCGGATGTCCTTGCCGTTCTCGTCCATCTTGGGCATCTGCTCGGTCTGCTCGGTGCGGTCGATGCTGGCCGCTGCCAGACGCAGCATGGAGACGCCCATGCCGAAGGCCTTGATCTGGTTGAAGACCATAAAGGACATGACCACCACCATCAAAGCATTGGCCAGCGGCATGGTGCCCTTCTGCCAGAACAGCACGGCTGCCAGCATCATGATGACGCCGGCCAGCTGCAGCACGCCTTCCTCGGCGGCGGTGTAGGGAGTCATGACCTTTTCCACCTCGAGGTTGGCACGGCGGTTCTCCTCCACAGCGTTCTGCAGCTTTTTGTCGCCGCGGCCGCTCAGGTTGAAGGACTTGATGACGCTCATGCCCTGCACATCTTCCAGCACGGCTTCGATGAGGGCCGTCTGGGATTTCTGGGTGTCGTCGGCGATGAGGGCCGACTTCTTTTCCATGGCCGACACCACCCACAGGTAGACCAGAATGCCTGCCAGCGTGATGAGGCCGATCCGCCAGTCAAAAATGAGGATGATGAGGGCGAACACCGCCGTGGTGATCAGGCCGCCCAGAATGTTGACCAGCACCATGGGGACCATGTTCTCGATGCTGCTGACCACGGTGGTGCAGACGCCTGCCAGCTGGCCCAGACTGCTCTCGTTGAAGTAGCCCATCGGCACGCTCTTGAGCTTGTCGGCGATGGAGATGCGGCGGTTGGCCGCCATGAAATAGCCTGCATGGGTCTGCAGCTGCTTGGAATAGCTGGCAGTCACGGCACCGCCGAAGATGCTGACCAATACCAGCGCAAGGGCCAGCCACGCAAGGCTTGCCGAGGTATTGCCCTCCGTCAGGCCCCGCACGATCAGATAGATCGCGCCCACCTGACACATCTGCAGCAGGGCGTTGCACACGCTGACCGCCACAGACTTGTTGATGTTGCCGACTTCCTCGCCGGCAAACTTCCAGATCTTACGGAATGCTTCGATCATTCTGCGTCACCATCCTTTGCTCCAATGTGCGCCTGCCACAGATCCCGGTAGAGCAGGCTGCTCTTCAGCAGCTCCTCGTGGGTGCCCTGTGCGGCGATGCCGCCATCCTTGACCACGGCGATGTTGGCCGCGCCGGTGATGGTGGACAGACGGTGTGCGATGACGATGACAGTCTTATCCTTGACCAGATGGTTGACGGCTTTCTGGATGACAGCCTCGTTCTCGGGGTCGATGTAGGCCGTAGCCTCGTCGAGGATGATGACCGGTGCATCTTTCAGCATGGCGCGGGCAATGGCGATGCGCTGCCGCTCGCCGCCGGACAGGTGTGCTCCGCCGCCGCCCACACGGGTGTCGTAGCCCCGTTCCAGCTCGCCGATGAAGCTGTCGCAGCCGGCTGCGTGCGCCGCTGCTTCCACCTCAGCGTCAGTGGCATTCAGGCGGCCCATCCGGATGTTCTCGCGCACGGTGTCATCAAACAGGTAGTTGTCCTGCGAGACGTAGGCCACCTGCTCGTACAGCTGTTCCAGCGGAATGGTCTTCAGGTCGCAGCCGCCCATGGTGATGGTGCCCTGCTTGACATCCCAGAAGCCTGCCGCCAGCTTTGCCAGCGTGGACTTGCCGGAACCCGAGGGACCGACCAGCGCGGTCATCTTGCCCTCCGGGATGTTCAGGCTGACGTCGTGCAGGATCTCCTTGTCGTCGTGGTAGCCGAAGGAGACATCCTTCAGTGCGATGTCGTGGTTTGCAAAGGTGACGGGCTTGGTGCCGTGATCCTGCTCTTCGCCCTTGAGGATCTCGTCCACCTGCCCGACCGTGGTGCCCACCAGAGCCAGCGTATCCACAAAGTTGAACGCTGCCACGATGGGAGCCGCCATGCCCAGAGCCAGAATGATGACGGTCAGGAAGGTCTCAGCCGTCAGGCTGCCGTGCAGATACAGCAGCCAGCCCGCGGGCAGGATGGTCAGCATCTGTGCCGGGAAGAAAGCATAGGCCATCGCCATTCCCAGCTGGCTCTTCTTCAGCCAGTTGACGTAGTACTGGGCGTTGTACCGCACCTTTTCGGTCAGGCGGGCGTAGGACTTGCTGCCCTGATTGAACGCCTTGATGACCTCGATGCCGTTGATGTACTCGATGAGGGTGCTGCTCATCTCGTTGGTAGCCTTGACTGCGCCCTCATAGTCCTTGCCGTAGCCGCCCATGACGGTCATCATAAAGAAGAACGCCACCGGGAACACGACGAGGCTCAGCAGGGCCAGCCGCCAGTCCAGCACGAACAGATAGAGGATGGTCAGCACCGGCGCAGCGATGTTGGCGGTCATCTCGGGGAAGAGATGGGCCAGCGTGGTCTCCATGCCGTCCACCTAATCCACGATGATCTGCTTCAGCTTGCCGCTGGAAGTGTCCATCACGGTGCCGAGGGGCAGCTTGGGCAGCTTTGCCAGCAGCTTCTGCCGGATGGTTTTCAGGATGTTGTAGGTTGCCTTGTGGGAAATGGACAGTGCGCCGTTGTAGAGCACCGTCCGCAGCCAGTAGCCGCACAGGGCGGTCAGCAGCCACGGCGTGTAGGCCGCAAGCTCTGTCTGCCCTGCCAGCAGCAGCGCGATGATCTTGGCTGCTGCAACGTAGGGCACCATGCCGCAGACCGAGCCGACCACAGCCAGCACCACAGCGGTGATGAGCCTGCCGTGCTCGCTTTCGCCCAGCTCCCATACGCGCCCGACCGGGCTTTGTTCTTTCATGGGGAATCCCTCCTTGGAATTAGTTTTCGCTAACTTTTGCTTTTATGGAAAGGCCGCCGTCTCCGGCAGCCTGCCAACCATTTTACGCCTCTTCCAACCCGGGGAAGATGGCGGCGAAGCCGGTGTGGTGGTACCGGCCCATCAGGTCGATATACTTCCCGGCTTCCTCCCGGCTCATCCCGTGGCGGACCACCTCGAAGATGCCCTCGAAGTAGGCCGTCGTCACAATGTGGAGCACGGTCTCGGTGGTGGCGTCGCCCACTTGTTCGGGGTAGCCCACCGCCTCCATGTACTTGTAGGTGTATTCCACCTCGATCCGCACCAGCTCGTCCACAAAGTTGTGGAACCGGGTGCCGTAGGAGGCATCCAGCAGCAGCCGGAACTCGTCCAGATGGGCGTACACATAGTCCAGCAGACATTCCATGCCGCCGGCCGCGTACTCCACCATCTCGTTCTTCTGCTCCCTGCTGTCCTTCTGGTGGAAGCTCTCTTGGATCTTCACGAACAGCTCCACCATCCCGTTCACCACCGGCTCGACGATGGCGCAGAACAATCCTTCTTTGTCCTTGAAGCGGACATAGATGGAGTTGGTGCTGGTATCGGCCGCCGCCGCAATGGTGCGCAGCGACGCCTCCGTGTAGCCCTTGTCCAGAAATTCCTGTTTCGCGCAGGCCAGCACCCGCTCCGAAACGCCCTCGATCTGTTTTGCCATCCGTGTCCTCCATTCATAACAGTGTTTCATAACGCTGTTATGATTATAGTAGAACTGCCGCGGTTTGTCAAGCGTGCAGACAAAAAAGTGCCGCAGCCCTTTCGGACTGCGACACTCAGTTTACCGTATTTTTGCTCGATTGCAAGGCCCGGCGCGTCCGGTTCTATCCAATCGGACACCCCGTTTTTGGGTTTTGCTTACTTCTTGGTGAAGAACATCTTGACCCGGTTCCAGTTGCGGAGGGCCGCGTTGCTCTTATCGTTCAGGATCTCCTGCACTTCGGGATCGTTCAGGTTCAGGCTCTTGCTGTACGGAGAGTCGATCTTGCCCTGATTGACCAGCGCGATCAGGGTCGCACGGTCGGGGTTGCTCTCCTGCAGATCCACGCCCACGATCTTCCAGTTGTTGTCCACCTCGGGGGCCACCGGAGAATGCTCGGCAAAGTAAGCCACGATCATATCGCGGATGGAGTTGGAGGACTCCCACTCCTTCTTGCCGGACACGAGGCCCTGACTCTTCAGGGCAGAAGAGTAGCGGTAGTTGTTGACGGCCAGCGTCAGGGTCTGGTCATCCTGCAGGGGCTCGCCGTGGAACATGACGTTCTTGATGCGCTGGCCCTTGGGCTGGCTCAGGTCGATCTCATAGTCCACACCGGCAAACATATCGTAGAGGTAGCCGGGATACTCGGGGTCAAAGGAGATGTTGATGTCGCCGGGGACCCACTGGTTGTAGCACTCAGCAGACCACTCCATGTAGGCTTTCAGCTCGGCACCGGTCACGCGGACACGGTACAGGGTATTATCAAACTTGTAAATATCGAAGATGTTTCCGTAGTTGATGTCGCCTGCGGGCAGGTCGCTGGTGTCCTTGAAGAGGGCCGCAGCCGAGACGTCCGCACCGGAGTTCTCCAGCTGTACCTTGTTGATCAGATCCATGACAGCGGTGTCACGCAGCTTGCCCTCGGGCAGGCCGGCGATCTCGTTGGCGGGCTGGAACTTGGCGGTGGTAGAACCAAGGGCACCGCCCTTTTCACCGTCGGCACTGGTGCCGCCCTTGATGAAGTCGCGGGTCTCCTGATGGGCCTTTGCCACCACGGGGTTGGCGCGCAGCTCCTCGCTGGGGGTCACGCCGGTCATATCGACGATCTCCACCGAGGAATCGACAATGTTCTTGTCAGCGTCCAGCGTCAGGTCAAAGCGGGCGATGTCGCGGCCGCTGTTGCGCACGCCGCCGATGACCACATTGCCCTCTTTCTGCTTGACGACCACATGGTTGTGTGCCACCTGCAGGACGTCCACTTCCGGGTTGTCATCAAGGATCTTCTGGGCGGAGTCGGAGCCGCCGTCCTCGTCGAACTCGGCGTACAGGCCCATGTGAGCGGAGACCACGATCACGTCGGCCTCACCGTTGATGGCCTGAATCGCTTCCTTCACGGCAGTGCTTGCGGCCTCATAGGTGCATTCCTCGATGCCGGGCTTGCCGCCGTCCCAGATGGGCACGTCGGGGGTGACCACGCCGATGATGGCGATCTTCACGCCGTCCCGCTCGGTGATGGTCCAGCCTGTGCCGGTCACAAAATTGCCGTTGGCATCCTTGACGTTGGCTGCCAGCACAGGGAAGTTGGCCTGACTGAGGATGGTCTGCATGGTCGGGATGCCCCAGTTGAACTCATGGTTGCCGAGGGTCATGGCATCGTAGCCCATCTGGTTCATGGCAGCGATCACCGGGTGCGCTTCGGTCGGCCGCTTGTTGGCGATGTCGTCGGTCATGATGGTGCCCTGAATGTCGTCGCCGGCATCCACCAGCACCACGTTGGGCTCTTCCGCCCGCACCTGCTGGATGTAGGTGTACAGGCGGGCCATGCCGTTGTTGTTGGTTTCTTTGTCGTCCTCGTAGCTGTAACCCCACGGGTTGCCGTGCATATCCGAGGTGCCGAGAATGGTGATGTGGGTCTGCTGGTCGTTCCCGGCAGCAAATGCCGCTGCCGGGAGGAGACTGACCGCCAGCGCAGCCGCAGCCACGCCGGAAATCAGTTTGCGGAACAGATTTCTCATGTGAATACCTCTTCTCTTTCGTCCAGAACGTGTTTGCATCGAACCTGTTTCGGTGCGTTCTGATTTGAGTATACACACTTTTTTCACATCTCGCAAGCGATTTACGGCTTTTTTACTCATCTTTCGCCAAGAGTTATACTTTTCCGATATCGCGCTTCGCCCCGCGCCGGTCCAGCCGGACGCCTACTTTCAGCCCTTCCAGCCCCAGCAGCACTGCGCCGCCCAACAGGAAGGCCGGCACTTGGATGGTATCAAGGGTCATCGGCGGCAGCGGCACATCGAGGCTGGCCGGGCCGTTGGCGATGGCGTAGAGCGAACCCAGCATCAGGCCGAGGATCAGCCAGACCATCGGGCCGCGGTGCTTTTGCAGGGCCGCGCGGATGGCTCCGATGGACACCGCCACGCCCGCAAGCACGCCCAGCCCCAGCGCACACAGCCCCGGGAAAACGCTCAGCTGGAACTTCATCAGGCTGTGCACGGCCTGAATGGTCGGCAGGTAGACGCCCGCGATCAGCAGGATGGACGAGCCGGAGATGCCGGGCAGCACCATGGCGGTGATGGCCACCGCACCCGAGAAGAAGAGATAAGCGTACTGCCACAGTGCGAGCGACGCATAGTTGAGGCTCATCCCGCCGGCGGTGCCCCGCAGCAGGGTCAGCTCCACCACAAGGACCGCGCCCAGCAGCAGGAACCATGCGTCATGCACCGGATTCCGTTTCAGGGTCTCCCGCTCTGCACCGGCCACAAAGGGGATGGAGCAGACCGTCAGCCCCAGAAAGAGCGAGCTCATAAAATAGATGTGCTGCTCGAACAGGCTGCTCAGCAGCACCACACAGCTGCCCATGCCGAGCACCCAGCCCACGCCCAGCTTGAGCAGATACCGCACCGCGTCCTTCCGCGCGTCCGGCGTGCCCTGCACCAAATCGTGCAAGGCGTTCAGGAATTTCTCATAAAAGCCCAAGATAAATGCGATGGTTCCGCCCGAAACGCCGGGCACACTGTCGGCCAACGCCATGCAGAACCCATGAAATGCCGTCAAGATCATATTCTTTCCCTCCAAAAAACAAATTCCGGTGACTGCTTATAGTCTACCGGAATTGTTTTAAGAGAGCTGTCTTTGATTTTAAACAGAGATTAAACCCGACTGAGAGGGTTATGCAGCCGATATCCCACGCCCCAGACAGTCTGCAGGATCTTCGGCTCGGCGGGCACATCCTCCACCTTCTCCCGCAGGCGGTTGATGTGGACGGCCACCGTGATATTGTCGCCCATGGATTCCAAGCCCCAGATCATCTCGTACAAGTCCTCCCGGCTGAACACCTGTTCCGGGTGCCGCATTAAAAACAGCAGCAGCTCGTACTCTTTGTTTTTCAGCGGGATCTCCACTCCGTTTTTCGTGATCCGCCGCGCCGCCGGGTCTGCGGTCAGCGGACCGGCCGTGATCGTCTGGGGCACCTCCGCCGCCGGTTTCAGCCGGGCGTACTGAGCCAGATGCGCCTTGACCCGCGCCACCAGCACGCTGGGCGAAAACGGCTTTTCCACATATTCGTCGGCCCCGAACCCAAGACCGCGGATCTTGTCCACGTCCTCGCCCCGGGCCGTCACGATGATGATAGGGATGTCCTTCACCGCCCGCACCTTCTGGCAAATGGTGAACCCGTCCACGCCGGGCAGCATTACATCGAGGATCAGCAGGTCATAGGGCTGGTGCAACGCCTTGTCCAGTCCGGTGGTGCCGTCCGGCGCGATGGTCACGGCATAGCCGCCCAGCTCCAGATAATCCCGCTCGATGGCGGCGATATCCGCGTCGTCCTCGACGATCAGGATCTGCTTCGGTTCGTTCATTGCGCACCTCGGCTTTCGTTTCCGACCTCTTTCCGGGGCTTTGTCCGGGCCTGCTCAAACAATTGGTCGGCCAGCACTTCCAGATTGCCCTCCCGGGCGCGGATGGTCTCGAGATAGTGCCGCCGGGTGTCCGCGTCGGGGGCCACGTCCTCCAACAAGGCCTCGGTATAGGCCCGGATGACGGTCAGCGGCGTTTTCAGGTCGTGGGACATCCCCGCGATCAACTCCTGCTTTTTCTGCTGCTCCTCCTGCTGGCGGGTCAGCGACTTCTTGAGCCGCGCCGCCATCTCGTCCACCGCATCGCAGGCCGGGCGGAACTCATCCTCTTCGGCGTAGGCGATGGGCGTTTCCAAGTCGCCGTCCCGGATGCGCTGTACTCCTTCCACCAGCGTATCCAGCGGTTTCTGGATGTGCTTGAACAGTGCGTTGGTCAGGTAGAGGTTGATGAACACCACCGCCGCCAGCAGCGCGATGACCACAACGCCCGCATAGATGGCGATGAAGAGCTTCATCCCCTTCAGCACCTGTTCCAGCTCTTCGCCCATGTCGTGGAGATCCCGGAAGGTCAGCCCCAGACGCGGCAGATACACGGTGTCCAGCAGCACCACGGCCGCTCCCAACCCCACCGCCAGCAAAACTCCCGCGATGGCCACCGGCACCACCAGCATGATAAAATTCGAGCGTTTCAGCCGTTCCTGAATGGTCATACTGCACCCCTCCCTGTGTTCTGCTTTGATTGTACCACACTTTGGGGCCGGATGCTTAAACAAATGTTAAAACCAGAAAAGGCCCGGATCGTTGTTTCTGCGGTTTATCCTGCGATCAACGCCACCGCCACATCGTTGACATTGGTGCCCGTCGGCCCGGTGACGATCAGACCGTCTACCGCCTGTAATGCGTGGTAAGCGTCGTTGTTTTGCAGGGTGTCAAACACCTTCCAGCCTTTGGCGGTCAGCGCGGCGAGGGTATCACCGTCCGCATAGCCGCCGGCGGCATCGGTGGGGCCGTCGGTACCGTCGCTGCCGACCGAAAACACTGCCGCATTCCGCCCGGCAAGAGCCGGAGCCGCCGCCAGCGCAATCTCCTGATTCCGTCCGCCAAGACCCTTTCCAGTCAGGTGTACGACCGTCTCACCGCCCGCGATGAAGGCCAGCTTTTTTCCCTGCCCGGCGTGCGTGCGGACGATGGAGCCGAGGAAGCTGCCCGCTTCCCGCGCCTCACAGCAGAGCTGGTCGGTCAGCAAAATCGGCTCATAACCCCGCTCCCGGCAGGCGTTCGCGGCAGCGGTGCAAAGCTCGCGCACACTGCCGGTGATCTGGGTGGTCACGTTGTCCAGCACTTTCGGCGTCTCCTGCCGCAAAAGTGCCTGCGCCTGTCCGGACAAATGCAGGTGGTATTTTTCCGCAATGGCAAGTGCCTGTGCGCAGGTGGAAGTGTCCGGTACCGCCGGGCCGCTGGCGATCATGTCCAGCGGGTCGCCGAGGATGTCGCTCAGCACGATGCTGAACACCCGGGCCGGGGCACACGCCTGCGCAAACCGCCCGCCTTTCACGCCGGACAGCCGCTTGCGGATCGTGTTCATCTCCACGATGTCGGCACCGCTGGCCAGCAGTTGATTTGTGATGTCCTGCAATTCGGTCCCGGGGAGCAGCGGCTTTTCAAACAGTGCACTGCCCCCGCCGGAGAGCAGAAACAGCACGGTGTCCTCTGCCGTCCGGCCGTGCACCAGTTCCAACGCCTTTTCAGTAGCCGCAAAGCTGTTTTCGTCCGGCACCGGGTGGCCCGCTTCATAGCAGTCCACACCGGGGATCTCGCCCTTCCCATGGCCGTACTTGGTCACGACCACGCCGCCGTCCACCCGGCCCAGTGTTTCCACCGCAGCATGGGCCATCTGCCACGCGGCCTTGCCCGCCGCCACCAGCAGCACCCGGCCCTTTCCGGGCCGAAAGTCTTTCAGCGCACGGCGCACCGCTTCATCCGGCAGAACCGCGTTCAGGCTGGACCGGACGATGGCCTCCGCATCCTTTCGCAATCCCATGTTCATAAAAGCAGCTTCCTCCCTCCGTTTTCGTTGTGGTTCTAAATCTTTTCGGAATGTTCAATTTGATTTTTGAATCGAGAACACAAAGGTCGTTCCCTTTTCCACCGCGAAGCAGGCGTTTTCATGCGGCTTTGCGCCCCAGCTGTTGTCGCCGCCGACGCCGCGCTGGAAGAGGGCGCACCGGACCACGGTCTTGTTGTCATCCCGGGGCAGCTTGTAGAGGTGGCGGGCATTTTCCAGTTCGTGGGGCGTATAGGGCAGGGCTGAGAAGGTCATGCCGGTGTCACTGCCAAAGTAGATGCCCGGAATGCTGCCGGTGACCTCTGCCTTATAGACGCTCGTGCGGCTTCCGCACTCCTGCGGGTAGACCGGGCTGTACCGGGCAAAATCTTCCCGGATGTTGTAGCTCCACGCGCCCATCTTGCCGCCGGCCGTGCGGTCGTCCACGGTCTCACGGGGGCCAAGGCCAAGATAGGAAGCCTCCGTCAGCTCCCGCCGCAGCGGGAACAGCAGACCAAACTCCGGCAGTTCGGTTTTCCCGCCCTGCCATGTCATGGTAATGTCACAGCGGCCCGTGCCGTCAATGGCAAAATCAACGGGCAGAAGCAAGCCGTCCGGCAGGGTGTAATTTGCGTGAACTGTGACAACCTCGCCCTTGACTTCTGCACTCAGGTTGTCGCACCGGGCGTACAGACCCGCCGTTTTCCAGAAGGCAAACTCGAACGGTTCCGCACAGCCCTCGTCGTTGTTGGTGGGGGCGCGCCAGAAGTTCGGGCGCACGGCATCATCCAACAGCTGCACGCCGTCATACCGGATGGAGACAAGGCCCTTGCCGCGTCCGAAAATGTACTCGAAGCCCTCGCCCTTCACGCCGATGTTGCAGTCCATCTCCACCAGTTCCGGGGCGGGCATGGTCAGCCGGGCTTCGGCGTGGTTGTGCCACACCTGCCCGAAGGCTGCCTCGTACCCGGCAGGCACGCCGGGCGTTGCATCCCGCTGCACAGCGGTCACGGTCATACAGGCAAGACCGCATTCCGGCAGGGCAAACGGGAACGGAATGTGCGCCGTTTCGCCGGGTTTGCAGTCCACCCGCAGAGCGGCCTTGCGCTCCGGCCTGCCATTCACCGTAGATGCAAACACCATATCGTAAGCGTTCAGGTCGGTGAAGAGAGTGCGGTTTTCCACCACAGCCTCGGCATCTGTCAGAGTGATTTTAAAAGGTGCGTATGCCGCCTTGACCGCATCCATCTTGGGGGTGTTGCGGCGGTCGGGCAGAACCAGACCGTCGATGCAGAATTCCCGGTCAGTGGGGCGGTCGCGAAAGTCGCCACCATAGGCAAAGCCGGGCTTTCCATCCGGGCCGGTCACTGCAATGCCGTGGTCAATGTACTCCCAGATGAAGCCGCCCTGATACAGTGGCTCTTGGTAGGCATACTCGGTGTAATCGGTGATTCCGCCGTTCGAGGTTCCCATCGCGTGGCTGTACTCGCACATGATGAAGGGCTTTTCCGGGTGCTCTGCCAGAAACTTCTGAATGCCCTCGACGGGCGTATACATCTGGCTCTCCATGTCGGAGGTGGCGGGATATTCCCGGTTCCAGAAAATGCCTTCGTAGTGCACCAGACGGCTGGGGTCGGCGTGGCGGAAGTATTCGCTCATTTCCCAGAGCGTTTTCCCGCCGTGGCTCTCGTTGCCGCAGGACCAGATCAGGATGGCCGGGTGGTTTTTGTCACGCTGGAGCATCGCTTCGGCGCGGGCCAGCACATTTTCCCGCCACTCCGGGCGGGCACCGGGCAGGGTCCATTCATCCGAGCCGTCGCCGCCCAGTTTCTGCCATGTGCCATGGGTTTCCAGATTCGTCTCCCCGATGACATACAGGCCGTATTCGTCGCACAGGCTCAGGAAATACGGATCGTTTGGATAGTGGCTGGTGCGTACCGCATTGACATTGTGCGCCTTGAGGTTCTGCACGTCCCAGAGCATTTCCTCGCGGCTGACGGTACGGCCGGTCTTGCAGCTCCACTCGTGGCGGTTGACGCCCTTGAACACGATGCGTCTGCCATTCAGGAGCATCTGTTTGTTTTTCAGCTCAAATTTGCGCAGACCCACTTTCAGGCCGGTGCGCTCTATAAGACCGCCCTCGTTTAACAGGGCAATTTCTGCATCGTAGAGGTTCGGCTGTTCTGCACTCCACAGAGCCGGGCGTTCCACCATAAAGGTGAAGGAAACCTCCTGCACATCCGGTTCTACATCGGGGTCGGCTTCGCCTTTGCCGAATACCACGCCGCTGTCGTATTCGGCAGGCTCGCCCACCTCGGCGGACTGCTCCTGCCCGTTGAAGACCACGGACACCCGGCCCGTGCCGCTCACTTTGCAATCGAAGGTGACCTTCACGCTGGAAAAATCCGGTGCAAAGTCCTGCTTCACAAAGATGTCTTCCAAGTGAATTTCCGGCTTCGTGAACAGCTCCACCGACCGGAACAGGCCGCTCATCCGCCAGAAATCCTGATCTTCCAGCCAGCTGCCGGAGGAGAAGCGGTAGACCTGCACGGTCAGGGTGTTTTCGCCGGGGTGAATGGCTTCGGTCATGTCAAATTCAGCCGGGGTGAAGGTATCCTCGGTGTAGCCGATGTAGACGCCGTTGCACCAGACGGCAGCGGCACTGTCGGCTCCGTTCAGGCGCAGATAGCAGCTGGCCCATTCCTCCGGCAGGGTGAAGCTGCGCTGATATTCCCCGATGGGGTTATACTCCTGCGGAATTTCGCCGGGGTGCAGCTTTTCATGGCCGTCCCACGGGTACTGGGTATTGACATAGTGGGGCGCACCATAGGGCTGGCCGGGCTTTTGCAGGCTCTGCATCTGGATCAGGCCCGGCACGGTCAAGGTGCCCCAGTCGGAGAAAGGCGCGGTCAAATTTTCCGCATAACGGAAATCCCATTCGCCATCCAAAGAGACGGTCAGCGGCATTGCGGGGCTGATCTGGTCGGCAAAATGGGCGTGGGCGGGCAGACGGTTCTGCTGAAAAATTTCCGGGTCCGCCAGCAGTGCGGGCGTAATGGGATCAAGCAACGGCATGGTAAGTACCTCTCAGCAATGTGTGGGTAGATTCAGCCCTATTATAGCACAGAAAGAGCGAAAAACAGCCGTACAAAAGCGACTGTTTTTCTGAAAATTCCTGTTATTGGGCCTCGTCGAAAATTTCGGTGTCCAGCGCGGTATGGCCTTGGGCGATGTGGTACTTCACCGCGGGCAGATGGACATTGGTGAAATACAGACTTGTATTGGGGTCGCAGCCGATGACCACCGGCTCGCCCTCGCCGCGCACGCCGCAGCGCAGGGTGTCACAGCTGGCCGTCGCAAGCCCATCCTCTGCCGTCTCTTCATAGCCCGGTGCAAAATTCGGCACGGCAAAGCCGCAGTCGTAAGCGTCACAGGCATAAACGCTGTCAATTTCGTGATGGCGGCGGTGGCCGGTGGCGGTGGGGGTAATGGTCGTTGTCACCTCAATGCCGGGGAAGGGCGACCACTGCGCGGTGACGGAACCGGCTTCGATCTTCCACGTCTTGCTCACCTTGCGGACGAACACATTGTCATCAATAACAAACGCCAGCATACTGTCCGGGGCCGCCTGATACAGCACTTCCCGGCTGCGGGAGGCACAGAAGCCGAAGCGGGTGTCATAGGCGAATTTCGCGTA
This sequence comes from Eubacterium sp. CAG:38, assembly GCA_963660925.1. Taxonomy (GTDB): domain Bacteria; phylum Bacillota; class Clostridia; order Oscillospirales; family Ruminococcaceae; genus Faecalibacterium. Next base: position 24,115 of record CAVKZS010000013.1, read on the forward strand.
CTTTTCCGGGAACTGTCCGTGACCGTGGCCCTCGTTGACGCCAGCGGCATAGGCCGTCACCCGGCCTGCCCGCCGCTGTACCAGCATATTGGCATAGGGCATGGGCTTGAGCGATTCCAGCGCGGGCATCGGTGCGGCTTCTGCCGACCAGAACGGGTGGTCATCCGGCAGGGCCAGCAGCAGGAAGCACTTCATGCCCCAGTAGGGAGAGCCGGGGGCGTTGTACCGCTCGGCCATGTACATCTGCGGGTAGCAGTAGCCTATGGTCAGGATGCCGTCCCGGTCAAACATTTTCTGGCCCATCCACCACTGGAAGTTGCGGACGATGAGGCCCTTCATCACGGGCAGGGGCAGCGGTTCCAGCCCGGCCCAGATGCAGGCCGCCCAGAAACAGTTCTGCGCAAACCGGTAAGACAAACTTCGGCCAAAAGGCAGGGCCGCGCCGTTTTTGTCGAACCAGTAGACGAACTGCTGGGCGAACAGCATGGCGCGCTCCCGGTAAAGGGCAGCACGCTGCGCGTCGGTGTCGGCGGCAAATTTCGAGTAGAGCAGGCCGTAATACTGGATGGCCCACGGGATGTAGTAGTCTTTCTGGACGGATGCCCCGTCGGTGGACCAGCCGTCGCCGCTGTAATAGCTGTCGATTTTTTCAAGGCCGTCCTCCAGCAGTTCCGGGCTGTAGGGCATCCCGACGCTCTTCAAGGCCAGATTGACAAGGATGCGGAAAAACTGCCAGTTGCAGTCCGGAATCGTGTGTTCATTGATCTGGTTCAGCCATGCGGCAAGATTTTGTTTTTCTGCATCCGTCAGCGGGTTCCAGACCTTTTCCGGGGCGGTCAGGATGCCGCAGGCGATGGCCGCCATTTCCACAAAGCACTGGTCGTAATCCCCGCACTTGCCCCAGTATTCGGGGCTTTCGGGGTCGGAACCGGCGGCAAGGCCCTTGCGGTAGATTGCTTCAAAGTCCGGGTCGGAGCCGCCGCCCACCCAGAACGGAACGAGTGCCCAGAGCGGGCGGCTGAACGCTTCCAGCTCGATGGCGTTCTGGTTATAGGTAACGCCCGTCTCGCCCAGATGCAGCCGGGCACAGCCTGCCGAATACAGCGGCTTGAGGGGGTCGAGGAATCTGTGCATCAGCGCGGTAAAATCCGCTTTCGTCTGTAAATTCATCACCAGTACATCTCCCAATCTTTTGTCAGGCGGGTCAGTGCCTCCATGTAGAAATAATCGCCCCAGCTCGTGCATTCATCCACGCCCTCCGGGGTGCAGGTGTTGTAGGGACTTTTTTTGCTGTACGTTCCGTGAAGCAGCTGGCCCGAACCCAGCGTGCCGGGCTTGACGGCATAGTTTGCGGCGAGGCTCCCCAGCATCTGCCGGGCCAGTGTGCGCCACTGCGCGGCTTCTTCCTCGCCCACATACTTGGCCGCTTCCAGCAGGCCGCAGGCCACGATCGCCGCCGAGGAAGAATCCCGCGGCTCGCCGCTTTCCGGCTCAAAGATCATATCCCAGCAGGGAACCAAATCTTCCGGCAGGCGGGAGAGGTAGAAATCAAGGGCTTTGCGGAACACATCGAGGAATTTTTCATCATGGGTGTAGGTGTAGCCGATGGCACTGCCGTAGACGCCCCACGCCTGCCCCCGCGCCCAGAAGCTGTCGTCCTTGTAGCCCTGACAGGTGCGTCCACCCTTGGGGGTGCCGTCCGGGTTCATAAAGAAGGTGTGGTAGGTGCTGCCGTCCGGCCGGAAGGAGTTTGCCAGCGTGGTGGCGGTGTGGGCGGCGGCAATTTCGCGGTAGTGGTCGTCGCCGGTGGTCTCGCTGGCCCAGTAGAGCAGCGGGACGTTCAGCATACAGTCGATGATGTAGCGGTAATTGTCCGGGTCGTCCATGGTGCCCCACGCCTGCAAAAACTTTCCGCTGGGCTGGTAGCGGGTCAGCAATTGGTCGGCGGCGGCAATGGCGGCTTTTTTGCCCGTCTCACTGCCGACGAGTTTCCACGCCGCCACACAGGTGGGGCTGTACAAGAAGCCCATGTCGTGGTGGTCTACTTCCACCTTGCGGGCGATGCGGTCGGCGAAGCTGTCCACCTGAATGAGGGCAGCTTGCTTGAATTTCTCGTCGCCGGTAGCTTCGTAGGCCAGCCAGATCTCGCCGGGCCAGAAGCCGCAGGTCCACTGGTTGTTGGCGCAGCCGGGATAGATGCCGTCCACACTGGAATGGTTCTGGCACTGGTAGGTGTAGAGGGGCAGGTTGGTCTCCACCTGTCTGCAGGCGTCGGCCAATGCCTGCTTTGCCTCAGCGTCGGTCATGGGGTGATTGGGATAGGTTTTCATAAGCAATTCCTCATCTCTTTAGGCGGCTCGCCCTCTCCGTCATTGCTTCGCAATGCCACCTCCCCCAAAGTGGGAGGCAAGTCTTGGCTCTCCCTTTGGGAGAGCTGGACGCGAAGCGGCCTGAGAGGGCGAGGCCGTTAATCTTTGAATCCAAACGTCGGAATATTCTTCCATCTTTCCCGCAGGAAATGCGCCCCCAGCTTGGGGCGGCGGTCCCGGGTGAAGAGGCCCTTCTTGTTGCCGTCCACCCTCATGGGGCCTTGGACGGTATCGTAGTCCGCAAAGTTCCAGACAAATTCTCCCACAAACCACGGGCGTTTGTCAAATTCGGCGTCGAGACGACGGTAAAACTCCACCTGAAACTCCTCGCTGAACATCTCGGCCCCGGCGGTGTGCAGGCCTGCCACGGTGTCCGCGCCGTATTCGCTCATCATGACGGGCTTGTGCTGGGTTTCCCAGAAGTCCAGCTCCTGATTCAGGCCGTAGCAGGCGGCGTCCATGTCGCCGGAGAGGTTGTACCAGCCATAATAGCGGTTGATGCAGACGATGTCCATGGTGCGGGTGGTGATGTCCTTGGTGTAGTCGTTCTGGCAGCAGACCAGCGTGACCGGGCGGTTCTGCGGGTCGAGCTGGTGGGCCAGCTCGTAGAGCGGGTGCCAGTAGTCGTAAGCGTCCTGCGGGAAGTGTTCAAGATCCGGCTCGTTGCCAAGGCTCCACAGCACCACACAGGGGTGGTTTTTGTCCCGCTGGATCATCTCGGCCAACACCTGCCGGTGGTGTTCGGCCAGTGGGTATTCCCTGTAGGGGTTCACTTCTGTCCCGCCGCCGATGCCGACAGCCGGAGTCTCGTCCATGACGAGGATGCCCTCCCGGTCGCACAGGTCGTAGAACTCTTCGGCATAGGGGTAATGGCTGGTGCGGACGGCGTTGGCGTTGGCCCAGTGGATCAGATTGATGTCCTTGACATTCAGCACCGGGTCAAATCCACGGCCATGGGCTGTGAAGTCCTCGTGCTTGCAGAATCCCTTGAAGTAGAGCGGCTTGCCGTTCAGAAGCACCTGTGTCCCCTTCACCTCGATGCTGCGCACGCCGAAGGTCTGGTCGTAAACGTCGGCTCCGCAGGTGATGTGCAGGGTGTAGAGATAAGGCACACCGGGCTTCGGTTCCCAGAGATGAACGTCCGGGATGACCATCTTGCCGACACCACCGTCTGCTTCGACCACAGGTTTGTTTTCTGCGTCCAGAACTACAACGTGTACCGGAGCTTTTCCGGGATGATGGATGTAATACGTCACCTGTCCGTCGTTCCGGGTGAGAATTTTGACATCTTCAATGGAGTCTTCTTTCGGGGTAGTGTAAAGCCACACCGGGCGGTGGATGCCCGCATAGTTGAAGAAGTCAAAATTTGGGCGGTTCTGCTTAGCGGCGGCGCGCTTGGCCGCTTCCACACTGGGGATGCCCGCATTGTCCGACCCGAAGAACGCCAGCTGGCCGTCCTCGTTGCCGACCGGCAGGGTGCTGTGGTTCACCCGGTTGTCGCAGGCCACCGTGAGCAGGGCCGTTTCGCCGGGGTGCAGCAGGTCGGTGACATCGGCTTCAAACGGGGTGAAGCCGCCCTTGTGCCGGGCGATGAGCTGACCATCCAGCCAGACTTTTGCCGTGTGGGTCACCGAACCGAACCGCAGCACCACCCGCTGTCCGGCACAGAAAGCGGGCAGCATGACTTTGCGCTGATACCACGCCCAGCCGTAGTGCCGGCGCAGGGCAGCGGTCTGGTCGTTCTGGTCGTTGTAGCTGGCGGGCACCGCGATGGGCTGCGGGTCCGGCAGCGGCTTTGCCGGGTCGAACTGCGCTTCGTCCTCACTGCCAAGGCAGAAGTCCCATGTGCCGTTCAGACTCAATTTCAGACGTGCTTCATTTTGTTGTGGATAGAGCATAGCGGTTGTTCTCCTAAATAAAAGAGCGGAGCGCGGGTATTGCCCACGCCCCGCTTACGGGTGATTTGTTTATCCCTTGATGCCGGTGGACGCCACGCCCTGCACGAAGTACTTCTGCAGGGAGAGGAAGACGATCAGCACGGGGATCAGAGCGACCACGGAGGCCGCCATGATGAGGCCGTACTCGGCCGAATACTGGGTGATGAACATCCGCAGGCCGATCTGGATGGTCTTGAGCTCGGTCTTGGTCAGGTAGATCAGGGGGCCAAGGAAGTCGTTCCACGTATTGACGAAGGTGAAGATCGTCAGCGTGGACAGAGCCGGCAGGCTCAGGGGCAGCATGATGTGCCACCAGATGCCGTACTCGCTCAGGCCGTCGATGCGGGCTGCCTCGCACAGCTCGGAAGGCACGCCCTCATAGAACTGCTTCATCAGGAAGACGCCGAAGGCACTGAAGGCCTGCAGGCACATGATGGCGAGGTGGGTGTTGTTCAGGTGCCACAAACTCATCATCATGAACTGGGGCACCATGTAGGCCTGCCAAGGCACCGCAATGGTAGCGATGTAGCCGAGAAACAGGATATTCTTGCCCTTGAACTGCATCTTGGCGAAGGCGTAGGCCGCAAAGGAAGAGGTGAACAGCTGCAGCAGCGTGACGACGACGGTGATCTTGACCGTGTTCTTCACGAAGGTCAGCAGCGGGATCTGGGTCCAGATGTCCACATAGTTCTGCCAGCGGGGATTTTTCGGGATCCACTGGATGGGGAAGCCGAACACGTCCTTGTTCAGCTTGAAGGACGAGGACAGCATCCAGAGGAAGGGCAGCAGCATACAGGCGGTGATGACGATGAGGAAGAAGTAGATCAGGAATTTCGAGATGAAATTGCGACGCTTCTGGGAAGCGTGGTCTTTGATGACAGCAGCAGCCATGATTCTTCCTCCTTTCTCAGTTTTCGCCCTTGGAGCCGCGGAACTGGAGAATCGTAACGATCAGCACCAGCACGAACAGCACCATGGCAATGGCACTTGCGTAGCCGTATTTCGGGGTATTGACGAAGGCGACGTTGTAGATGTAGTACACCAGCGTCATGGTGGCGGTGCCGGGGCCGCCCTGCGTGATCATGTACATCTGGTCATACACCTTGAAGCCGGAGATGGTCAGCATGATGACGACGAAGAAGGTGGTGGGGCGCAGCTGGGGCAGGGTGATGTGCCAGAACTGCTGCCAGCGGTTGGCACCGTCCAGCTCGGCGGCTTCGTTCAGGTCGGGGTTGCATCCCTGCAGACCGGCCAGATAGATGACCATGTAGTAGCCCATGTTCTTCCAGACACTGAACAGGATGACCGTCAGCATGGCGGTATCCTTGCCAGCGGCCCACCGGGGCAGGTTCTCTTCCGCCACATGGAACAGCTGGTTCAGCAGCATATTGATGGGGCCCATGGAGGGGTTGAAGATCATGTTCCAGACCGCCGCCACCGCGACCAGCGAGGCAACGTAGGGGAAAAATGCCACCGTGCGGAAGAAGTTGCGCAATTTGACGTTCTGGTTGAGCAGAACGGCCATGGCCAGTGAACAAACCAGCGTCAGCGGCACGGTGCCGATGACATAGACGATGGTGTTCTTCAGCGCGGCTTGGAAGATCTTATCGGTGGTGAAGAGCTTGATGAAGTTTTCCAGCCCGATGAACTGGATGGCGTGGCGGCCATCCCACGAGCAGAAGGCCAGTGCGATGGCGAACACCATCGGCACCAGTGTGAACACGCAGAATCCGATGAAGTTCGGTGCGATGAAGGAATACGCGATCAGCGAATCGCGGGTGGATTTCTTGAGCACTTTACGGGGAGCTTTCTGCGCTGCGGCAGTCGTACTTGCCATAAAAGAGCCTCCTTTCCCTTGACAAAATGGGAGGGCGGGCTTTTGCCCGCCCTCCGGTGTTTCATGATGAAGAAGGAGAAATGTGAAGCAGAGCGTTAAACTTTTTATTAGCCCAGAACGGCGGGAACCTGATCGTTCATGTTCTGGATGCCTTCATCGACGGTCTCGCTCATGGTCATGATGGCGTCGTGCTCGGCATTGAGGATGGTCTCGATGTCGGAAGCATACTGGGTGTAGGGCATTTCCAGATAGACCTTGGAGGTGGTCAGAGCATCGACGGAGTTTGCATCATCGGGGAAGCCCTCGGTGGACTTGATGATATCGCTGGTGGCATCGGAACCGCAGGCCGGAAAGGTACCGGTCTTGGCGATGGCCTGTGCGCCGTCCTCAGAGACACACCAGTTGATGAAGTCAGCGGCGGCGTCAGCCTTGGGCGAATCCACGTTGATGGCGAGGCTGGTCACGGTACCCAGCGTAGAACCTGCGGGTGCGCCGGCCGGGTGCGGATACTTGGCAATGCCCCAGTTGAACTTGGTGTCGGCCGTTGCCATATAAGCTTCCAGCGTGGAGATGAACCAGCTGCCCATGTTGACCATGGCGCACTGCTGATTCTCGAAGGCAGCGGAGTAATGCAGGGAGGAGGTCTTCAGGTAGCCGTAATCCATGCAGATGCCGTCCTTCTGCTGGGCGATGACCATATCGTAGGTATCCTTCATGAAGTCGTAGGTGCCGTCGATGATGGTGTGCTTGCCGTCCAGAATGGAGAACAGCGAAACGGCAGAACGCCAAGTATGGTAGTGGCAGCCGTAAACCTTGCTGTCGCCGCTGCCGCTGGTCATCTTGCGGGCCAGTGCATCGTAATCTTCCAGCGTCAGGTCGTTGGAGGGGTAATCCACGCCGGCGGCATCGAACAGGTCCTTATTGTAATACAGCACCCAGAAGTCACTGCGGAACGGCACAGCATAGAAGTTGCCGTCATCGGTGGTCAGCTGCTCGATGGTGCCGTTGAAATCGCCGGTGTCGCGGGTCAGCACATCGTTCAGGGGCTTGAGGTAGTCCAGATTGATGAGGTTTGCATAGCCGGGGATGTCCTTGATGGTCAGGATATCGAGGTCTGCGCTGCCGGCCAGCTGGGTGGCCAGAACGGTCATGTAATCGCTGGAGCCGAGGTCCACCATCTCAATGGTGACATCCTTGTGCTCTGCCATGTAGCCATCGGCCATGGCCTGCCAGTAGGGGGTGGACTCCTTGTCCCAAACAGCCCACTGCAGGGTGACGGGCTCTGCCGATGCAGCCGAAGAAGCGGCTGCGGTGCTGGAAGCAGCGGTGGAAGAAGCAGCGGTCGAGCTGGAAGAGCCGCCGCAGGCGGTCAGGGCAGCAGCTGCGCCGCAGGCAGCAGCTGCGGTCAGGAACGAACGGCGAGAGATCTTTTTCATAAGTCTTGTCCTCCTTCAGGGCAGTTCGTGTTTTTCGTGCAGCGGCCTTCCCTTGTGTTGAGGGAGCCGCTCGCTTTTGTTGACATTAGGATACCGCAAAACAAGCAAAACCGGAATGGAATTATTCCGGGCCGGGCTGTATTTTTTTCAGACCTTTCTCAAAAAGATGTACTTTTTTATCCTGCAATCTGCACTTTCTTGATTTCTTGCACAGATTACAAAAACGTTACAAAGAAAAACGGTGCAAAATATACAAAAATCATGCAAAAAGCCGTTGACAACCGCCCTTAAAATCGGTACTGTATAAAAAGAAGAACCTGTATGCTGCCGGAAAGGAGAATCCCATATGAATCGACCCATGCACCGCTTTTCGCTGCGGCGGCAGATCGTGTGGAGTATGCGCATTTTCACGGCTCTCACCTCCCTCGCGGTCTGTGCGGCCCTGTTCTTCCTTTCCAATCAGTACGTCCGCACCAACACCCTGCAGGCGGCGGAGTTCAACCTGCGGCTGGTGGCTACCAGCATCGAGACGAGCCTGAACAACGCGGATGCCCTTTTGAACTGGGCGTCCATCAACGGCACCGTGCGCCGGTATCTCTCGCAGGAGGACGTCAACGGCACCCAGACCATTGCGGCCTACGAAGCGGCGCAGGAAAAATATTACTCCAGCCCCTTGTATTCCAAGGTCATCCGCTTTTTCATGAGCAACGAGAACGACCGTCACTTGCAGTTCGGCCCGCTGAACAGCTCTTCCGCCCTGAACCGAAGCAGTGTCTCCTTGTTTTTGCAGCAGGGCTACGAGATGCAGTTCACCACCGATCCGCTGATGCCGTCCCACCCTGCCTGCCTTGCGCTCAGCCAGCCCATCCGCTCCAGCCATGGTACCATGCACCGCGGCACCGCGTATCTCGCGCTGGACCCGTCCGTCATCACCGACCCGGCGGCAGGCTACGCCATGAGCGAAGGCAGTGCGCTTTACTGGGAGATGAGCAACCAGCTCTGGCAGATCGAGGACGGCACGCTGACGCAGGTGGACAATACGCTGGCTGAAATCTCCTATGAACTCCGCTCCACCAGCGAGAACCAGACATGGAAGCAGTCCGCATGGCAGGGACACTTCAAAAAAGACGGCAGAAGCTATTTTGCTGTCAAGGTCATTCTGGACGGCCGGGGTGCCTCGCTCATCCAGATCCTCCCGGAGGTCACTTTTTTACAGCAGCGGCACATTTATCTCTGGCTCATCGTGCTGGGCCTTGCGATCGTCTGGGGGCTGAGCTTCCTGATGCAGCACTGGCTCGAATGGGCCATCACCCGCCCGGTGGAGGCATTGCAGAAGCGGATCGAAGCCGTGGGCGGCGGCGACTTTACCGCCGACCGATCGGTGGAATGGAACAATGAATTGGGCGACATCGGCCGAGGCATCAACCAGCTGGCCGCCGATGTGGACGGCCTGATGACCCGCCGGGTGGAGGACGAACGCAAGAAGCAGGAGCTGGAATACCGGATGCTCCAAAGTGAAGTGAACCCCCACTTCATCTACAATACCCTCAACAGTATCCGCTGGATGGCCACCATCCAGCACGCCGCCGGCATCGCCGAGATGGTCACAGCCTTTGCCCGGCTGACCAAGAGCATCTCCAAGGGCACCGAAAAGCTGGTGCCCCTGCAGGAGGAGCTGGCTCTGCTCAACGATTATTTCACCATCCAGCAATACCGCTACGGCGGCGATCTGGAGATCGAAGTCTCCCGCATTGAGGACGAGCGGCTCTGTCAGGATTGCATGATTCCCCGCTTCACCTTACAGCCCTTGGTGGAGAACGCCATCTTCCACGGGCTGGAACCGAAAGGCGGCCACGGCAGCGTCCTGCTGGACATCTCCACCGATCCGGCCACCGGCGATGTGCTGCTGCGGCTGACCGATGACGGCATCGGAATGCCGCCGGAACAAGTGGCGCATCTACTGGACGAGCCCACCGAGGAGAAAGAAAAGGCCGAGAAGTTCCGCCATGTGGGACTCTGGAACGTGAACCGCCGCATCCAGTATTCCTTCGGCGAAGCCTACGGCCTGACCATTGAGAGTGAAGAGGACATCGGCACCGAAGTGACCATCCGGCTGCCCTATCAGAAGAAAGGAAACGACCATGCTGCGGATACTATTGGTGGATGATGAACCGTTGGTGCTCATCGGCCTGCAGGGAATGCTGGAATGGGAAAAGCTGGGCTACACCGTCTGCGGCACGGCCCGGAACGGCAAGCTTGCCTTGGAGTTCATTGAGCGCGAAAAGCCGGATATTGTGGTGGCCGATGTGAAAATGCCCCTGATGGACGGCCTGACGCTGGCCCGCACCTGCCGGGAGCGGGGGCCGCTGCCCGCCTTCATCATGCTGACCAGCTTTGAAGAGTTCGACTACATCAAGCAGGCGATGGGAGCCGGGGTCGTGGATTACCTCGTCAAGCTGGACCTGACCCCGGAAAACCTGCAAACTGCCTTGGCCCGCGCCGCTGAGCGCGTCAAGAAAGAGCGCGCCCTGCTGGGCGAGATGCCGGTGCAGGAAAATCTGGCCGAGAGCGTCCGCACCTATCAGGAACGCTTCTTCGTGCGGCTCTACGCCGGGCTGTTTCAGGACGAAAGCGAGCTGGAACAGCCCTTGCAGCACATGGAGCTGGATCTGAAGAGCGACAGCTATCTGGTGGCTTCCTGTGCGCTGTGCGCCAACACGGAACTTTCCCCGGCGCAACAGCTCAAGCTGAGTTTTTCCTGTGCGCGGATGCTGGAAAACACCCTGCAAAATTATCTGCCCTGTTATGTCACCGGGGCGGACGCCATGCGCTGCAACGTATTGTTCTGCCTGACTGAAAAGCAGAGTCCGAACTACCGCGCCGTGCTGCGGCCTCTGCTGGAACGCGCCAGCCAGATCTTATACAACTACTTTACGGTCCGGCTGCTCTGGGCCGTGGGGCGGCCCACCAGTTCCCTGCTGGGGCTGGCCCGCCGCTGCCGGGAAAACGCCCACCTGCAGCCCATCCTGACCCCCGAAAATCCCATTCAGTTCGTGGAAGCCAATGACGGCGACGCCACCGCCGGCAAGATGCAGGTGGTGGCGCAGGTTCAGGAATACATCCAGAACCACCTCTCCGAAAAGCTGACGCTGGCGGATGTGGCGGCGGTGTTCAATTTTTCGCCCAACTACCTCAGCCAGCTGTTCGGCAAGTACGGCGACAGCGGTTTTGTGGAGTACATCACCGAGACCCGCATTGCCGCCGCCAAGGAAATGCTGGAACAGGGCGACTTGAAAGTATATGAGATCGCCGAAAAGCTGGGCTACGAAAGCTCGTTCTACTTTTCCAAGGTGTTCAAAAAGGTCACGGGCCTCAGCCCGCGGGAATATCAGCAAAGTATTTGACGTTGGAGGCTCTATGATACAAGAACAACTCGCCCTTCTCCCCAACACACTTCCCGATTACCGGCCCTTCCCGTCTGCCCGCGAACGCGCGGCGTGGACGGCCCTGCCTCAGCGGGTGAAAGACCGCTTTCTGCGCGCGGGCGAAGCGGAACTTGCCAAGCCCATTGCACCGCTGCCGCTTTCGCTCTGGATGGACTTTCTCCGCACCGGGCAGCGCACTCCGTGGGAGGATGCCTACTTTTCCCGCCGGGCACGGCTGTGTGCACTGGTCTGCGCTGAGTGTGTGGAGCATCAGGGCCGCTTTCTGGACGCCATCACGGATACCGTGTGGGCCATCTGTGAGGAAAGCGCGTGGCAGCTGCCCGCCCACAACAGCTACATCCGGGATACGCCCCAGCTGCCCCTGCCGGACACCTCCCAGCCCATTGTAGACCTGTTTGCGGCAGAGACCGGTGCACTGCTGGCCCTGACCCGGTACTTATTGCAGGATGAGCTGGACGCCGCCGCGCCGGGCATGACCGCCCGGATGGAGCGGGAGCTGAACGCCCGCATCCTGACGCCTTACTTCACCTGCCATTTCTGGTGGATGGGAAACGGCAGCGAACCGATGTGCAACTGGACGAGCTGGTGTACCCAGAACGTCCTGCTGACCGTGTTCCTGCTCCCCACCCCACAGGCCCAGCGGCAGGCCGCCGTGAAGCAGGCCGCGTACAGTCTCGACTGCTTTTTGAAGGACTACGGCGAGGACGGTTGCTGCAACGAGGGGGCGCAGTATTACCGCCACGCCGGGCTGACGCTCTGGGGCTGCTTGGAAATTCTGTCCACGATCGCCCCGGATGCCTTCCGTCCGCTGTTCCAGAACACCAAGATCAAGAACATCGCCGAGTACATCCGCAATGTCCATGTAGAGGGGCCCTATTATCTCAACTTCGGCGATTGCAGCCCCTTGGCCGGGCGGTGCGGTGCGCGGGAATACCGCTTCGGGCAGGCCGTCGGCAGTAATGCGCTCTGCGCGCTGGCGGCAGAGGATTTCCGCACCGACCCGGACCCGGATCATCTGCAAAATCCGGATGCCACCACCCACATCAACCTGTGGTACCGGCTCACCACCGCTTTCGCCGAAGCCGAACTGCTTGCCTGCCCCCTGAAGCAGCCCGAGCAAAATACCGTCTGGTACCCCAGTGTGGGCGTCTATGCCGCCCGGAACGGCACTTGGGTGCTGGGCGCAAAGTTCGGTTCCAACGGCGACAGCCACAACCACAACGACACCGGCAGCATCACCGTCTACAAGGACGGAAAGCCGTTCCTCATCGACATTGGCGTCGAGAGCTACACGAAAAAGACCTTCAGCCCCCAGCGGTATGAGATCTGGACCATGCAGAGTGCGTGGCACAACCTGCCCACTTTTGGCGGCGTCCAACAGCTTCCCGGTGCCGAATATGCCGCGCGGGATGTCCGTACGACCGAAACCGGCATCACCGGCGAGCTGGCCGGTGCCTATCCGCCCATCGCCGGGCTGACCACTTACCGCCGGGCGGTTCAGCTCACCGAAAACGGCATCATCCTGCAGGATGAAACCGACTATCCCGGCTCCGTCGAACTGACCCTGCTCACCGAACAGAAACCCGCATCTGCCCCGGACGGTCTGGCCGTTGGGTCTCTGGGCGGCATCCGGCTTGACCCGCAGGCGGTTTCGGCAGAGATCACGCCTGTCCCCGTCACCGACCCGCGCCTGCGCACCGCATGGCCGGAGATCATTTATAAAATCACTCTGTATTTCAAGAAAACACTGAACCTTGAACTGTATTAAGGAGAACCGCTATGGAAACCATCAAGCTGAAAGTTCTGGATGAAGTCGGCCACACCCTGATGACCTGCGACGCCGACACGGACGTTTCCCTCGTTTACACCAACGAATACCACCCCGGCGACCGGGTGGCATTGGAAATCGACCATCCCGGCCAGTACTGCGTCATCCAGTTCGAGGACACCATGCCCCCGGCCCTCGTGTATGTGGTCAAGCGGGAGATCAACTTCCACATTCCCTTCGGCGAACAGGCCATCACCTACTCGCCCAAGAGCTTTGTGGGCAGCCGCCACGTCATCCGCGCACGGCTGGCCCTGCCGGAGGAGATCGCCGCCCGGCGGAATCTGGCCTTCAACTGCTACGATGAACACGGCGACACCGGCTTTTACCCTCACGCCAGTGCCAATGTCGAGACCCGCGGCGAGGCCGTGTTTGCGGCCCGGAATGCCATCGACGGCATTTTTGAGAACTGTGCTCACGGCGAGTACCCCTACCAGAGCTGGGGCATCAACCGCGACCCCAACGCGGCCCTGACGCTGGATTTCGGCCGGGAAGTGCTGCTGGACGAGCTACGCCTCACCGAACGGGCCGATTTCCCCCATGATAACTACTGGGTCAAAGCCACCGTGGAGTTTTCGGACGGCAGCAAGCTGGACATTCCGCTCGTCAAGAGCCGCAAGCCCCAGAGCGTGACCTTTGCGCCGAAGCGGGTGCGCAGCCTTGTGCTGAAAGACCTCATTCAGGCCGAGGGCACTTCGCCCTTCCCGGCATTGACCCAGATCGAAGCCTTTGGCACTGAGGTGAAGTGAAATGAGTCTATACGATGCCTTTTACGGACGGGAGGGCCACGGCGTCAGCCCCAACGAACCGGAAAAGAAAGGCTTTGCGCGTTTCTGCCAGATGGTAGGCCGTGACCTCGGCCAGCTTCTTGGTACAAATTTGATGGTCTGCGCGCTCTGCCTGCCTGCGGCGTTGGGTGTTTCGCTGGGCGTGACCTTGCTCAGCCTGCCCTTGACCATTGTTCTGGGAGCCGTCACCGGCCTGCTGGCAGGCCCTGCCATGCTTTTGCTTGTGGACTGCGCCCTGCGCAGTTTGCAGAACGATCCGTCCCAGTGGCTCCCCCGCGCCAAGCAGACGCTTTCCGCACGGTGGAAAACTACCTGCGCCTTCGGTGCGGTCGGCACGCTGGTGCTGGGTCTGCTCTGTTTCGTGTCGGCCTTTTTGTTTGAAGCTGCCGCCCAGCAGGGCTATTATCCCGGCCTTGCAGTCCTGATTTTTCTCGCGCTGGACTTTCTGGTGCTGGCCGTGGGCGGCACCCTCTGCGCCGCCGCACTGGGGCTGGAGCCGGTCGAAAGCCTCTCGCTGGGCGGCTTGCTGCGCCGTGCCGGGAAGCTGCTGCTCACCGCACCGGGCCGCTGCGTGCTGGCGGGCGTCGTCCTGCTGGCGGGCATCGGCGGCATGATCCTGCTCTTCCCGGTCAGCGTGTTCTGGGCCGTGCTGTTCGGCTTCTGGCTGCCAGGCTTGGCTGCGATGCAGATTTTGTTCCCGGTTCTGCGGCAGGAATACCGTGTGGAAGTCCGAGCCATTCCGCGCCCGGCGGCATCGGACAAACCGCTGACGGAGCAGGAGCAGAAAAAGCGTTCCCGTGCCAACTGGTGGTATTACCACTGGGGCATCGTGGCAGTGGCAGCAGTGCTGGTGGTCAGCGTGATCTACGTCGCCCACGGTCTGCTCACCACCGTAGACCCGGACTACACTGTGGCCGTGGTCACGGCGGAATCTCTGCCGGACGAAGCAGTGCAGACCCTGCAGACCGCGCTGGAAGCCTACGCTGACGACGCCAATGGCGACGGAGCGGTCATCGTGCAGGTGAACAACTACACATGGAGTGCAAACGCCTCTCTGACCGATATGAACGGCCAGATGGCTGGTGCCACCCAGATGAACACCGACCTCGCCAATGGCGAAAGCAAGATCTGGATTCTCGAAGACCCGGAGGGTTTTGAGCAGGCCTACGGTGCCCTCAGCGAAAAGCTGGGTGAGGATTGGCAGACAAAGCTCATCCCGTGGAACCAGCAGCCTGCCCTCTCCGCACTCGACCTTGGCAGCTATGATACCGCCGCCGATGGCAGCCAGAGCGTAGATGTCCAGAGCCGCTTTGCCGGATACCAAATTGCGGTTCTGGATGCGTCGGACGGGTTATGGATCGCACTCAATCGTTAAAATTTGAAGTGCTGCAGACCTATGCCTGTGGACCATTGCCGGCAGCTAAGGGTACTGCATTATCATGCAGGAGCTTCGTAAAATAGTATTTTGCCCTGATAACAAGAAAACCAGAACTGTTGGCTGAATCAGCGATACAGTTCTGGTCTTCTATTGTCCGTAAGGGCAAGCTGTGTATCAGAGTTTTTCAATAAATTCCTCTATCAAACGATTTAGCTGTTCAGGTCTGTCTGTATTGGAATTGTGCCCTGCCCCTTCGATCCACTTCAAAGGAATTTTGCTCTTTCGATGCCACGCTTTGCTATAACGTATAAAGTACTCGGAGGAATTGTGTCATTTTGACACAATTCCAATCGCTTACCTTGTAAGGTCTAACACCTTCCAATCGGCAGATTTTAAGCATACTGTTCTCTTTCTGTAAAACAGTACCGACGTCCTTTTGAAACAGTATAGCACAAAGCAACACGAAACGCCACCAGCCAGTTTCTTTTGTGTTGACTTTTGTTCTACTATGTGCTATCTTAGAAGCACGTTCAAACATTTTCGCACACATTCAAACAAAAAGCAACTGGAGGTTTCATAATGAACATCATCGAAAAGAAAATTTCTCTGACCCTCTGCGAAGACCCTATTCCTTACGCCTACGAAGAAGTTCCCAAGCTGGACGCGCAGGACTACAAAGACCGTCTGGCACAGCTGTGGGCCATGCCGCAGACCGCTGCATACGACCACATCATCGTCTATGGTGACCGGGAACATTTTTCTAACATCCATTATTTCACCGGCTACGATCCCCGCTGGGAAGAATCCCTGCTGATCCTCGAACGCGGCAAAACGCCCATCCTGCTGGTAGGCAATGAAGGTCTTAGCTATACCCACAGCCTTTGCGCCGAAGTGGATGTGCAGATGTTTCAGACCTTGAGCCTGATGGGGCAGCCCAATGATGAGCGTAGCAAAAAACTCATTGATATTTTCAAGGACAGCGGCATCGGCTTTGATTCCCATATCGGCCTGATCGGCTGGAAAGCCTATGACGCCGCCAACTTCAAAGGTCTACCGCTGGTGTCCGATGTGCCCTACTACATCGTAAAAACGCTGGAGCAGATCATCCCCGAAGAAGCAATCACCAATATCACCGATGTAATGGCCGACTGTGAGTATGGTCTGAAGCACAATATGTGCGCCAAAGAGATCATTCAATGCGAGTTGAACGGCACCTTTGTTTCTCGCAGCGTGTACAACCTGCTGAAGAATGTAAAACCCGGCATGACCGAAACCGAAGCCGCACAGCTGCTGCATCTGGACGGTCAGCCCTTGAATATGCACCCCAACATCAACTTTGGCCGCAATGCTACCATCGGCCTGATGAGCCCGATGCCGGATTCCAAGCTGGAATACGGCATGCCGATGGGCGTTGGTTACGGTATGCGCGGCAGTCTAGTGCACAAAAAGGGCTTGTATGTCCGCAACGCCGATGAGATCCCCAGCGACAAGAAAGGCTATATTGAGGAATTTCTCAAGCCCTACTTTGCCTGTGTCGTGCGCTGGTATGAGATGATGAAGATCGGCACCTCCTGCGGTGACATCTATGACATGGTGGACGAGATGCTGGGGATGAAAAAGTTCAACATTACCCTGAATCCCGGCCACATGGAGCATACCGATGAATGGACGAACTCTCCCTTCAAAAAGGGCAGCACCGTCAAACTGCGTTCCGGCATGATGTTCCAGTGCGATTACTCCGTCAGCTTCACCGAGCCGAAAATGGCCGCTCATGTGGAAGATGGACTTGTTCTGCCAGATGAATCCCTGCGCAACGAGATCAAAGCACTTTCTCCCGCCTGCTGGGCGCGCATTGAGGCCCGCAAGAAATTCTGCCGGGAGCAGTTGAACATTGAGTTGCCGGAAGAGTGCCTGCCCATGTCCGACCTGACCCTCGTGTGCAACCCCTACATGGCCGATGTTACAGTGATGCTGGCCAAAGGCGAATAATTTTTGACACATCTCCTCCTTCTTAAAAAGCCCGGAAAGAACTGCGTTGAAACGCAGTTCCCTCCGGGCTTTTCGTGTTGCTTATACCAAAATCAAATCGGTCTGTTTTTGAAGCTCCTCGCTATATGCAGCGTCCATTCCGCTGTCTGTAACCAAATGGTTGACCTGTTCCAGCCCGGCGATGCGGTAATGGAAGGTCTGCCCGATCTTGGAATGGTCGGCCACGCAGATCACAGAATTTGACTGGCGGATGAGTTTCTTTTTTGTGATGCCATCTGTTTCATCGGGAACATAGATGCCATCCGGAGTAATGCCCTCCACACCGAGGAACAGCACATCAAAACGGAAGGATTCCAGAAATTCATCCATCATCTGCCCCATAAACGCCATGGACATCGCACGGTACTCGCCCGGACACATCGTCAGGCGGTTTTCACGGTTCGCTGCAAGGATATTCGCTGCCAGCAGGGAGTTCGTCATGATCTGCAAGCCTTTTCGCTGATTCAACAAACGAGCCACCTCACAGGCAGTCGTTCCAGCATCCACAAAAACCGAATCGCCATCCCGAACAAAATCACAAGCAGCTCTAGCAATGCGCCGCTTTTCGTCCAGAAATTCCATTTGTTTCTGCGTCATATCCACTTCCACAAGAGAGTGCTGCTTCAAAATCGCACCGCCGTATTCCACGGTCACAAGCCCTTCCTGTTCCAGCCGTGCAAGGTCACGCCGGATGGTCATGGTGGACACACCGTATTCTTCCGCAAGCTCACTCACACTCACCCGGCCAAGCCTCTTCACTTTTTGTTCAATTTCTACCTTGCGGTCAATCATTCCCATCTGTGTGCCCTCCTGACGATTCTATCCAGCCAAGTATAGCACAATAGAACAGAAAAGCACAACATCCAAAATTGAGTATTCCTCCTTCTTTTATTCCCCTGCCGGGAAATCGGTAGAAGCAGCCAGTTCGGTCTGCTTCTCGTAATCGGCCACACGCTCTTTCAGACGGGTCAGGGTAGCGTTCAATGCCTGCGAGCCGAGAACCATGCGCAGCGGAGCAGGATTCTGATCGGTGCTTTCAATAATGCGCTGTGCCATGCGAGCCGGGTCGCCGGGGGCAAGACCCTTGCTCTTGTCAAGCATATTCAGGAAACCATGGCAGCTGTCGTATTCCGGCATCAGGTGGGCAACCTTCGCACTGCCATAGCGGAACTCCGTCCGGGCACCGCCCGGTTCGACCATCGTCACGCCGATGTTGAACTGTGCCACTTCCTGTGCGACTGCTTCGCAGAAGCCCTCAATGCCGAACTTGGTGGCATGATACATAGAGTTAGCCGGGTAAGCGACCTGCGCACCATAAGTAGACATCTGGATAATACGGCCACCCCCCTGCTTGCGCAGATACGGCAGGCAATCATGGATCAGCATAATGGAACCCGTCAGATTCGTTGCAATGATGTGGTTGATCTCATCCTCACTCAGTTCTTCGGCGCAGCCAAACAGACCATAACCAGCGTTCGACACGACCACATCGATTTTGCCATGCTTTGCAAATGCGTCCTTTACGACACTGTGAATGGCCGGAACATCGGTCACATCCAGCAGAACACAGTCAAATGTATCGGGGTAGGAAGCGATCAAGTCTTTGACCTTTTCGGTATTGCGCACCGTACCGATGACAGTATCCCCCTTTTTCAAAAGCTGCTTTGTCATCTCGTAGCCAAAACCACTGGAAACGCCGGTAATCAACCAAGTTTTCATAAGAATTCTCCTATTACAATAAATATGGAACCGGATATAGCAGCCAGCCATATTCCATTCCAA
>CAVKZS010000014.1:0-691 GCA_963660925.1 Eubacterium sp. CAG:38
AGAATAACACAAATCAGGAGAGAGGTTAAGAAGTGTTTGCCTGATGTGGCCTATGCTTTTCTGCTTTTGACGGAAAATCTCACATTTCATGGTGTCCACTCTTATGGGTACAGTTTATATAAGCCGTCCCTCTTGCTTGCTCCGCTCCAAAACCCATGGCAAAAGCTGGTTGATGATGAAGCTGGTCTTTCCGGTACCCGTTCCGGCATCGAATACAACACGGCCATGATCCCAGCCCTTGTAGGCATCCTTGATATAATCGGAGAGATACCGGTTTTGAAGTACCTTCCGTTCCTCTGTTGTTAGAACCTGCTCCAGATTGGTTTCTGGCACCACGCAGTCTAACACCACGTTGTCTTTTGCCTCAATATTTTCAATCATAAAGTTCTCCTTCTCCAGCAGTTATCTCCCGGACAGGCTCTTTGCACTGTGCTCTTGGATAACATTTTTGCTGGAATGGACTTCATCGCTGAAGAAAGAGATTCCTATGATTAGCTCAATACAGCGTAACACGTTTTACAACGCCGCCCCAAAGAACCAACATGATTCTACCATAGGTTGTTCAAAAAATCAAACAATTGTTTTTGAGGGACGAGAAAAATTCATGAGGGAGGTTGTGGGGCTGGTTGCACATTTTTTTCACACTTTCAAAACGCCCTCGTCAATTTCCACAACAAAACAAAAAAGCACG
>CAVKZS010000014.1:701-41449 GCA_963660925.1 Eubacterium sp. CAG:38
CGCCAATTCTCAACGAATCAACGTGTATTTGTAAATCGGAGTGGCGAGACTCGAACTCGCGGCCTCCTGCTCCCAAAATAAATTTTTAGTGTTTGACAAAGTTTTTGTTTGTGGGAGTTCGTCATAATTACAAGACGTATCAACGTGATTTTATTGAGTTTTGGCTTTGCTATCGTTTGATGCTGTTTTGGAACGTTTGAGTTCATTTTTGGAACTTTTTTGGAACTTCGGCGGTTCGTCAATAGCCTTTTTACTGCTGCCCTGCTACAATGGAATCAACGAACAGACGTAAAACAGGAGGCGGCAGCAATGGCAAAAACACACGGTATCGACAGCACCAACAAGGGCATTTCAGAGCGATACAATAAAAACGGGCAGGTTATCAGCTTGCAACAGAAAATCACCATAGGCACCGTAGGCAAGTACGTCTATTTAAGCAAGGTCGTGAAGCTGGATGCACTGCTAACACCTGCAAAGGCCAAAGCAGCAGCAAAGAAAGAGCTTGAAACGTGGGCAGCAGAGCAGCGGAAACAGTATGCCGAATATACCGCATTGTGTGCCGCCGGGGAGCTTTCAACAGAAGAAACCGAAAGCTATCCTCTTTACTGCAAACACCTTGAACAGGCCCGCGAGAATGCCGCCAGCGCGTCCAGAGCAAAGAAGCTGACCTTTGCCCAGTTCGTCAATGAACATTGGCTCCCCGATCACGTCATGAATGGAGAACACACGCCCAGCACTGTGCAGTCACACACCTATCACGCCAAAGGCCTTGTAAAGTATTTTGGAAAAATGAGATTGCAGGATATCACCCCGGAAACGCTCAAACGATTTACAAACAGCCTAAATCAAGAATTTTCCTCTCCATCAAGCAGATATGACCGCTTCAACGTCCTGCGCAACGTCCTGCGATATGCGTTTATGACCGATTATCTAACATCAAACCCGCTGGATAAATTGCCGCGTTCAGCCGTGCCGCACAAAGAGCGGCCTAAATTGGAGGCAGGAAAGCAATTCCTTGACCGGGAACAGGTACAGCGGTTCCTTGAATGCCTGCAAGACGAACCAACGTTTAACCGTGTTGAAGTCACATTGATGTTGTTCACCGGCCTGCGCCGTGGCGAGGTCGTAGGCTTGCAATGGGGAGATATAGACCTGAACAACCAGACTTTGCAAGTTTGTAGAAATGTCACTAAAGACCCAAAATCTCCCGATCGTATTCACATCGGAACACCCAAAACCGCCGGGAGTGTGCGAACTGTCGCCCTGCCGCCATATTTGGTTGAGCAGCTGAAAATCTGGAAAGAGGAACAGGCCTCGCGGTATGGTCTGCTCTTGCCAACAGCTTTTGTGTTCAGCAATGAGAAAGACCCCTATAAACCGCAATATCCCAGCACACCAACCGCATATTTGCATGATTTCGAGGTGCGGCACGGTCTGCCGAAACTGTCTCCGCACGATATGCGGCACACTGCCGCTACAATGGCATTGCAGGCAGGAGCTAACCTGAAAGACGTTCAAACCATGTTAGGCCATGCCGATTTTAGTGTGACTGCAACTTATTATGCAGGTGTGACGGAAGAAACGCAACACAGCACCGCCGAAAAGATGCAAAATCTGATTTTTGCATGATGTACAACTCTGCATCAAAAGGCATACAAGACTTGTGCAGTTATACGAAAGTGCATTTTACTCCAAATTAGTTTCAACGTACCCTATTTACTTTCCGGTACCATGTGATATACTATCCAACGTAAAGAATAGATACCCCAGCAAAGGCCGGGGTTTAGCCAAAGGGCTAAAGCTATCCATAATATACAAGTTCATGTGTTGAGCTGTTGTTGTGGGTGGTTTTAGTCCTTTTTGTTTTTATCAGGAGGTTTACAAAATGACATTCAAAACTATCCGCGAAACTGTCAAATCTGAGGGAATCCCGGAAACCGCACTGCGTCGCATGGTGCGAGATCAAGAAGTCCCCGGCTTTTATGCAGGTAACAGATTTTATGTCAATGTCGAAATGCTTAGGGAACAGCTTTCCGCAAAGCCCGCACAGGCTCAAATGTAAAGCCCGCCGGGAAAGTCAATTCAACTATGGTCGAGGCAAAGGCACGACTACACAGCAGGCCCAAAGGGGCCAACACAGAGAAAACCGCCCCCGGCGGCGTATACCGGGAGCGGCTGAAATTTGGAGGAACAATCCTTTTGCACCTCCATTATCTCACATAGGAGGGTAAAATTCAAGTGTCTATCGACCAAATTCAAACCATTATCAAAAAGGATGCAGGCCAGTTTTATTCCCTGAAAGTTGGGAACGGTGTCGAGATCGTAAAAGACCCGGTTGAAGCGGCTGTGTTATCCTGTATTGCAGAGTGTCACCCCGAAAACGCCAGTATTGGCGGCTTTTCATCGGACGAAATCGGAATGTCTGCACTATTTGCAAAGTGCTATCATGATAAGGTGCGCTATTGTGACCGCGCGGGCCGTTGGTACGTCTATGACGGTGTGACGTGGGAACAGGACTCAAAGAAGCACACCAAAGCACACGCCTGTGTTATGCAGTTCATTAGCCTGTTGGGTAAATACTCCTATCAATTCATCGGAGACGATAGCAAAGCCGCCTTTATTAAAAAGGTGTCAACGTTTGTTGATCGACGGTTTAGAAACCGCCTGCTTGACGATGCTGCATCTCAAATGAACATCGAACCGGCACAGTTTGACAGTTCGCCGTATCTTATCAACTGCACAAATGGTGTTTATGATCTGAAAAGCGATACCTTTAGAAATGCCGCTGCATCTGATTATATCACCCAGAAAACAAACTGCATTGGCTCCGTGCTGCCTCTGCATTTTCCCCGCTGGGAGCAGTTTATTAGCGAGGTGACAGAGGGAGACAGCGAAAAGGCTGCATACCTGCAACGCGCGTTAGGTTATTCACTCTTTGGCGAGGCCAACGAAGAATGTATGTTCATCCTCCACGGCAAGACCACACGCAACGGCAAAAGCACGTTGCTTGATACCCTGCGCAATCTGTTAGGCGACTATGCCGACACTGCACCGGTTGACCTGATCTGTAAAGGACGCAGCACAAAACAGGCTGAAAACGCATCACCAATTCTTGCAAAGCTCAAAGGCAAACGCTTTGTGACCATGAACGAAACTGACCAACACGGCAAAATTGATGAAGCTGTTTTGAAAACGTACACCGGCGGCGAAGCTGTAACGGCGCGTGGACTGTTTCAAGAACCGTTTACTTTCATCCCACAATTTACACTTTGGCTTTCCTGTAACGATCTGCCCAACGTCGAAGACCCGTCTATTTTTGCATCAAAGCGCGTCCGCGTTATTGAGTTCAACCGGCATTTTGCCAACGATGAACAAGACAAAGACCTGAAAACCCTGTTTCACACCCCGGAGGCAGCAAGCGCAATCCTGCAATGGTTAATAAAGGGTTATCAGGCGTACCGCAAAGAGGGACTGCAAGAACCTGCCTCTATTAAAGCAGCAACAAAGCAGTACGAAAAAGACAACGATGTTGTGTTGCTATTCCTGAATGACCGGTACAAGCACGACCCCGGCGGGTTTGTAACAACTGATGAATTATACCGTGCCTATAAAAATTGGTGCCGAAACAGTTACGAACCGATGTCAAAAAACAAGTTCAGCCGCGAATTGAGCAGCTGCACGGAATGGAAGTTGAAGAAGCGCGACAGCAACCCGCGCGGCTATTATGGCCTGTCCTCTCTGGGAATTATGTCGATCTAACTGCACGCACCTTACCGCATTTATCGCATTTTCATGATTTTTAGGTAACTTTTTCAAATACGCGTATTATAGAGAAACTTACTCAAAATTTGCCAAAAAGCGGTAAATGCGATAACCGCCACAGAACAAAGGAGAAGTAAAAATGAAAGTATGTCCGTTTCAGACCGATCACGAATGTTGGAGCTACTGCGCACTGCACACCCCGGCGGGCCGGTGCGCTTTGGAAGTAACCGCAGAGGCCCAGCAGCAAACAGCCGCCGCGCTGACCAGAATTGTAAAGGCTATGGAGAACCCGCCCAGTGTGGAAGTCACTGCCGCAAGTATGGCCGCAGATATGAGCCAGAAGAACCAGCGCGACAGCACAAAACAGAGTTGCACTATTTGATATTCTTTTTTAGAATGTCGGTCAGCACCAGAGGTTCAACACAACCACCATAGACCCAGCAGAAAGCCGCCTTTCCTGCACCACGTTCAATCCAACGTGGTCAAGATTGGCGGCTTTTGCTTTATACACTCAAAATCTCAACACCGCGCAGACGGGCTTTCATTCGTTCAAATATGGATGTTTGACTGTCCACGATCAGGCCCGCATACTGTGCGCCGTATCGCTTACGACACGCTGACAGCTGTTCATAGTCCGTGCCTGTATGACACGAGAAAACCCAGCAACCACGCGGATTTTTAGCTATCAAGTCGGCCTCTGCATGGTCGCATGGTGGGAGCGTCTGCACATCCCGAAAGCCTGATTGAATCAAAAACAGTGCTGCCCTGTCTTTTGTCATAAATACCACCTCTCAGATACGCGCTAGGAAGCCCCACAGAGGCCACTTGTGTTTAGAATGAAGTTTCACGAATTACCGTCAAAAGCCTTGCACAGAGGCCAGCAGACGGCACACAGCGCAAGCACCCCGCCGGGAAATAACGCCGGTCTGTTATATTAACGAACTCGTCAATGCAGGAGCCTTTTTATTTTGTGCGGATGTTTTGCGGGCTAACCCTGCCTGCACAGGCCCCGGCCCTTTTCCCCCTCCCCCGTGCCTGTCCTGAAATTCTCCTATGGTTTACCGGCTTGTCAATAGAAAAACAGCCATAGAAGCGTTAAAATACAAGTCGGAATATTCCGTATTGTTCGTTTATTCCGTCAATTTACAGGCTGTTTCAAGTCCGCTATACTATGCCCAGTAAAGCACATCCGAACAGATTTGACAAGAGTATGCAGGAGGATTTTACATGGAAACATTCACACTAGAACCACAAGAAGCATATATTATTCGCGTCTATCGTGAATCGGCGCGGGCAGAGCAACGCAAAATCTTTGAAACCAGCATGGATATAAGTCTGAGGCGAGAAGAACGCCAACGAAATCAACGGGCAGCACAGACCAAACCCAAAGGGGAGCCAATACACTTCCCCGTACAGCCCAGATAAAACACGACACCGCCAGAGGTACAGCCCCGGCGGTGTTTTTATACCTATTTGAAATCAATTTTGGAAGATTTTTGGAACTTTTTCAAAATCAGTTCGTCAATATGCCGAAAAAAGAAAATAGCACGAAAATTCTTTGCGAATTAACGTGCTATTTTTATCGGAGTGGCGAGACTCGAACTCGCGGCCTCCTGCTCCCAAAGCAGGCGCGCTACCAACTGCGCAACACCCCGGCGGGATTCAATACTCCAGTAGTATACCCTTTTTTCGGGCGGGCGTCAATCCCGTATAGGACAATTTTTGAGCAGCCGGGGCCGAAAGATGCTGAAAGTTCGTGTTTTCACCTTGAAGCAGAGCGCAAAATGGTGTAAAATACTCTGTATTAGTAAAAGTGTCATTCCGGGCTGACAGCGGCCCTGACAGAGGGAGATCACCATGGCAGATAAAAACTTTTTGACCGAGATCATCGACGCCGACCTCGCCGAGGGCAAGGTCAGCGAGATCCATACCCGTTTCCCGCCGGAACCCAACGGCTACCTGCACATCGGCAGCGCGAAGGCCATCTATATCAACTGGTCCATCGCCAACCAGTACGGCGGCAAGTTCAACCTCCGTCTGGACGACACCAACCCCGCCCGCGAAGGCGAGGAGTACGTCAACAGCATCATCGAGGACCTGCACTGGCTGGGTGCCGACCCCAACGGCGGCATCTTCTACGGCAGCGACTACTTTGACAAGTGCTACGAGTACGCCGAGAAGCTCATCAACGAGGGCAAGGCGTATGTGGACGACCTGACCCGCGACGAGATGCGCGAGTACCGCGGCAACGATGCCGGCAAGCCGTCCCGCCCGTCTCCGTGGCGCGACCGCACCCCCGAGGAGAACCTTGACCTGTTCCGCCGGATGCGTGCCGGTGAGTTCAAGGAGGGCGAAAAGACCCTGCGCGCCAAGATCGACCTCGCCAGCCCCAACATGAACCTGCGCGATCCGGCCATCTACCGCATCAAGTTCGCCGAGCATCATCGGCAGGGCAATAAGTGGTGCATCTACCCGATGTACGACTTTGCACACCCCATTCAGGACGCCATCGAGGGCATCACCCACAGTATGTGCAGCTTGGAGTTCGAGAACCACCGCCCGCTGTACAACTGGGTCATCGAGAACATCTTCGGCACCGAGTTCCCCAAGCAACGCGAGTTTGCCCGCCTGAACATGACCAACACCGTCATGAGCAAGCGTTATCTGCGCGAGCTGGTGGAGATGGGCATCGTGGACGGCTGGGACGATCCCCGGATGCCGACTCTGTGCGGTCTGCGCCGCCGCGGTTACACCCCGACTTCCATCTTCACCTTTGTCCGCGAGGCCGGTATTTCCAAGGCCGACAACCTGATCGATATGCGCCAGCTGGAAGCCTGTATCCGCAGCGAGCTGGACCTGACCGCACAGCGTCGGATCGCCGTGCTCAAGCCGGTCAAGCTGGTGGTGGACAACTACCCCGCCGACAAGACCGAGTATTTTGACGTGGCCAACAACCCCAACCGCGAGGCCAACGACACCACCACCCGCAAGGTCGCCTTTACCCGGGAGCTGTGGATCGACACCGAGGACTTCGCCGAGGTGCCGCCTCCCAAGTTCAAGCGTCTGACCCTCGGCGGCGAAGTCCGTCTGATGGGTGCCTATATCGTCAAGTGCGAGAGCGTCGAGAAGAACGCTGATGGCAGCATCGCCGCCATCCACTGCACCGCCGACCTCGAGACCGGCAACGGCAACCCTGCCGACGGCCGCAAGGTCAAGGGCACCATCCACTGGGTCAGTGCCGCCCACTGCGTGGACGCCGAGGTCCGGCTGTACGACAAGCTCTTCACCGAGGCCAACATGAACGCCATCCCGGAGGGCAGCGACTACAAGGATTACCTGAACCCGGAGAGCGTCGTCGCCCTCAAGGGCTGCAAGCTGGAAGAGGCTCTGGCCGACGCCAAGCCCGGCGAGAAGTTCCAGTTCGTCCGCACCGGCTTCTTCACCCCCGATTCCAAGAATCCCGGCGTGTACAACCGCGTGGTCACCCTGCGCGACAGCTTCAAGCCTGCCAAGTAATTCCTCCAAAGGAGCAGATTCAACGTTATGAAAAAGCATTCGACCCGCAACCTCATCCTGATGCTGATCCTTGACGTCATCCTCGGCATTGTTTTGTCCCTGTATATCGCCAACACCGGCACAGTCCCGGCCGCCGACAACGCCGACACCTACAACGACGGCAGCTACACAGCCAGCGCAAAGGGCTGTCTGAGCGAAGTATCCGTCACCGTGACCATCACCGGCGGCAAGGTGACCAACGTTGCCATCGACGCTTCCGGCGAAACGCCGGAGCTGGGCGGCAAAGCTGCCGAGACCCTCGCAGCTGCACTGGCCGAAGCCGGCTCCACGGTGGGCGTAGATGCTGTTTCCGGCAGCACAATGACGAGTGACGCCGTGTTCACCGCCATGGACGATTGTCTCGCGCAGGCTGCACAGTAATTGTATCTTGAAACCAAAGGGGCTGTTGCACTGCAACAGCCCCTTTTTGAGGAATGCCATGTATATAGATGTATTGCCTTTGCAAAATAATACCCTCCGTTTATGCCGGGTCTACGGCGACGCGCCGTGCATCGCGCTGCCGGAGATGCTGCCCGGGGCAGACGGTGTGGTTCTGACCATCACCGAGCTGGGCGACTACTGCTTTTCGGAGAAGCCCCGCAGCCTGCCCGCGCCGGAACAGGTGATCCGGTATGCCGTTCGTGAGGACGGCACCGCCGAGCTTGTCTCTGAAAAAGCCGACCTGCACCCGGTCTGCGGGAATTTTGTCGAAGAAATATCCCTTCCGGAATCACTGCAGGTCGTCGGAAGCTGTGCCTTTTACAACTGCCGGAAGCTCCGGCGGCTGTCGGTGGGCTCCGGGGAACTGGTGGTGGGCAGCGACGTGTTCCTCAACTGCTTTGCGCTGGATACCATCGTGGTGCGGGCCGCGTCCGACGAGCCCACCGGCCTGTTCGCTCTGGTCAACAGCATCACCGAGGCTGTGGAAGCCCTGTTCCAGCCCGGGACGGCCGACGCACCGCTGGCCGGGCTGTGGTACCCCGCCTACTGGGAGGACTACGAGGAAACCCCTGCCCACATCCTGCTCCACACCTTTTCGGGGCAGGGATATCATTACCGGCAGTGTTTTTTAAACCAGAAATTCCTCCCGGCAGAATATGACGCGATCTTCCCGCAGGGGCACGACGCCGACGATGCCAACATTATGGCGATGCTCTGCTTCGACCGTCTGCGCTGGCCGTGGCAGCTGAGCGAAACCGCAAAAGCCGCCTACCGGGAATTTGCCGCCGCCAACACCGGGCGCATCCTGACCCGGCTGCTGAAAGCGCAGGATCTCGAGGGCATCAAGGCTCTGATCGCGCTGGACGTGATGACCCCGGAAGCCTTTGCCGAGGGTGCGGCCCTTGCCGCCAAAGCGGACAACGCGGCAGCAGCGGCTCTGCTGGCGGACGCCGAGTACCAGAAGCGTGCCGCAAGGCCCCGGAAGAAACGGTATGATTTTGATTTTTGACCCTCTCAGTCATTGCTGCGCAATGCCAGCTCTCCCGAAGGGAGAGCCCTTGGCAGTCGATTTTAGTTGATCTGTTTGCCAAAGGCTCCCCTACAAGGGGAGCTGTCGAGCGACAGCGAGACTGAGAGGTTGGACAAAGGACAAGCTCGGAGGTGACCTAACCAAGTGGCAGAATTGCTCCAAAAGGAAAAATTCTTTGACCCTCGCAAGCCGTTTGAATCGAAACGGCCCGAGACCCACGAAGAGTGGCAGGCCCGGATGGGCGGCGAGGTGCTGGCCGTGGTGCGGAGCGGGCTGTATCTGGACTTTCGTTTCCTCGATATGGCTCTCTCTGCCTTGACGCCCACGCCCGACGAGCGGTGCGGCGTGCTGGCCACCGATGGCCGCATCCTCTGCTACCAGCCCACGGCCCTGCTCCGGCTCTATCAGGAGAACCCAAAGTATTTGAACCGGCTTTATCTCCACACGGTATTCCACTGCATCTTCCGGCACCTCTGGCTCCGGGGGCGGCGGGACCGCCGTCTGTGGGATCTGGCCTGCGACATCGCGGTGGAGAACGTCATCGACAATCTGGGCCGCAAGAGCGTCACCCGGCCCCTGACCTATGTGCGCCAGCACGCTTACGAAGCCATTGCCGCCGAGGAAAAGGTCGTCGCGGCCGCACCCGCTTACCGCTGGCTCCTCCGGCAGACGCCCGGCGTGCTGCGCCAGCTGGAACGGGAGTTCTACACCGACGACCACCGGCTGTGGCCCAAGGACGCCCCCGAACAGCCCCAGCAGATGCCTACGCCCCTGCCCCAGAAAACATGGCAGAAGATCGGTGAGCGGATGCAGACGGAACTGGAAATGCGGGACAAAGAAGCCGGCGAGGGAACCGACGCCCTGAAAGAGCAGGTCAAAGCCGCCAACCGGAGCCGCCGGAGCTACCGCGACTTCCTGCGGCGGTTCTGCGTCACCCGGGAGGAAGTTCACCTCGACCCGGACGAGTTCGACCTGAACTTCTACACCTACGGCCTGTCGGTCTACGGCAACCTGCCCCTCATTGAACCGCTGGAGACCCGGGAAAGCAAGAAGATCGAGGAACTGGCCCTCGTCATCGACACCAGCTATTCCACCTCGGGCGAACTGGTGCGGGCGTTTCTGGCCGAGACGTATACCCTGCTGAAGGGCAAGGACAACTTCTTCCACCGGATGAACCTTCATCTGATCCAAGCAGACAATGCCGTCCAGCAGGACGTCCTGATCCGCAGCGAGGACGAACTGATCCACGCCATGAATCACTTTGAGCTGCGGGGCGGCGGCGGCACCGACTTCCGGCCCGCCTTCGCCTACGTCAACCGGCTCTGCGACGAGAAAAAGTTCTCGAACCTCCGGGGCCTGCTCTACTTTACCGACGGCATGGGAATGTACCCGTCGAAACGGCCCGCCTACGACACCGCGTTCCTCTTCCTCGGCGATCGGTTCGACGATGCCAATGTGCCGCCGTGGGCCATGAAAGTCGTACTGGACGAAGAAGAATTTTCCGGCCCGTCCGCCCGCTCTGCCTCGGCACTGGCCGAAGCCATGGGCGAAGAGGACGACCTGTACCGGGATCTGAATAATTCGTGAGGAGAAATTCTATGGACATCAAACGTGCAAAACAGGAAATCGAGGATACCGTCAAAGCCTACCTCGCCAAAGATCCGCTGGGCGAGTACGCAATCCCGGCCATCCGCCAGCGTCCCATCCTGCTGATGGGGCCTCCGGGCATTGGCAAAACGCAGGTGATGGAGCAGGTGGCGCGGGACTGCGGCGTGGCTCTGGTGGCCTACACCATCACCCACCACACCCGCCAGAGCGCGGTGGGCCTGCCCTTTATCCGCCAGCGGCACTACGGCGATAAGGACGTCTCGGTGACCGAGTACACCATGAGCGAGATCATTGCCAGCGTCTACGCCAAGATGGAGGCCACCGGCCTGAAAGAGGGCATCCTCTTCATCGACGAGATCAACTGTGTCTCCGAGACGCTGGCCCCCACCATGCTGCAGTTTTTGCAGTGCAAGACCTTCGGCAATCAGGCTGTTCCGTCCGGCTGGGTCATCGTGGCTGCCGGCAACCCGCCCGAGTACAACAAATCCGTCCGGGATTTCGACATCGTTACCCTTGACCGTGTCCGCCGGATGGACATCGAGCCGGATCTGGGCGTCTGGAAGGAATACGCCCGCGCCGCCCACATCCACAGCGCGATTTTGAGCTACCTTGAGCTGCACCCCCAGAACTTCTACCAGATCAACGCCGACGTGGACGGCACCCAGTTCGTCACCGCCCGCGGCTGGGAAGATCTCTCGAACCTGCTGGACACCTATGAGAAGATCGGCCTGAAAGCCGACGAAGACCTGATCCGCCAGTACATCCAGCACCAGAAGATCGCCGAGGACTTTGCCGCCTACCTCGACCTCTACTATAAGTATCAGGACGACTACGGCGTGGAGGACATTCTGGCCGGTCAGGTCAAGCCCGCGGTCTATGCCCGGCTGCTGCAGGCCCCGTTTGACGAGCGGCTGTCGCTGGTCAGCCTGATTTTGTCCGGCCTCGAGACCCGCTTTGCGGCTTCCCGGCAGGCCGACGGCGTGGCCGATGCCTGCTATGCCTTCCTGCGGGAGGCGAAGAAAGCCTTTGCCACCCTGCCCGACGACCTCCCGGACGGCCCGGCCACCCTGTTCGGCCAGATGATCGCCGACTACGACGCCGAGACCCAGAAAAAGCGTGCCGCCGGTCTGCTGAGCCGGGACGAGCTGAATGTCCGGCTCCGCGCTTACGCCTCTCTGCGGGAGTGGGACGGCGAACTGCGCCGCGCCAACGCCGCCGGCACGCAGGAGGCCTTTGACCTGCTGCGGGGCCAGTTCAACACGCTGGCCGACGCCCGGGACGAGGCACAGGACACCGCATCCGCCGCGCTGGAAGCCGCCTTCGACTTCATGGAGCAGGCCTTTGCAGAGAGTCAGGAGATGGTGGTCTTTGTCACCGAGCTGACCCTCTCCCCCGCCGCCCATGCGTTTATCACCGAGACGGGCTGCGAGCGGTACTTCCAGTACAACAAGGACCTCCTGCTCGACCACCGCAAAGCGGCTCTGCAGCGGGAACTGGCCGCTGAGACCCAGCGCAATGGAGGGATCTGATGGAAAGCCTGATCTTCAGTCTGAACAGCACCATGCCGCTGTTCTTCATCATGATCCTTGGCTACGTCCTCCACCGCACGGGTTTCCTTGAGGACAGCTTTGTGGCCTCGGCCAACAAGTTCGTATTCAAAGTGGCCCTGCCGGTGCAGCTCTTCCGGGATATCGCCACCACCGACATCTACGCCAGCTTCGACGGCAAATACGTCCTCTTCTGCGCCCTTTCGACCCTTTCCAGCATCCTTGTGATCTGGGTCTTGGCAAAGCTCCTGCTCAAGGACAAGCACATCGTGGGCGAGTTCGTGCAGGCGTGCTACCGGTCCTCCGCCGCCATCCTCGGCACCGCCTTCATCCAGAACATCTACGGCACCTCCGGGATGTCCGGTCTGATGATCCTCGGCAGCGTGCCGCTCTACAACATCTTTGCCGTCCTGATTCTGACCCTCGAAAGCCCCTCGGCTGACGCCCACGCCGCCATGGGGGATAAGATCAAGGCCAGCATCAAGGGCATTTTCACCAACCCGATCCTGATCGGCATCGCGCTGGGCTTCGTCTATTCCCTGCTGCGTCTGCCCATGCCCACCATGGCCAGCAAAACCCTTTCCAGCCTTGCCAGCCTGACCAGCCCGCTGGCCCTGCTTGCCATCGGTGCCGGCTTCAAGGGTAAGGCCGCGCTGGGCTACCTCAAGCCCACGGCTGTGGCAACGGTCATCAAACTGATCGTCCTGCCCGCCGTGTTCCTCCCCATCGCATTCCGGATGGGCTTCACCAACGAAAAACTGGTGGGTCTGCTGGTGATGCTGGGCAGTGTCACCACCCCCGCCGGGTACGTCATGGCCAAGCAGATGGGCCACGAAGGTGTGCTGACCGGCAGCGTCTGCGTCACCACCACGTTTTTCAGTGCGCTGACCCTGACCTTCTGGGTCCTGTTGGCGCACAGTCTGGGATATATCGTATAAAAACAATGAGGGCGTGTGCCACGGCACACGCCCTCATTGTTTTTATTTTAAGATGATCTCACCGTTTTCATCGGCATCCACAGTCAGGCTGCCGCCGGCGGCCAGCGTGCCGTCGATGATCCGTTCCGCCGCCGGGTCTTCCACCGACTTGCGGATGACGCGTCGCAGGTCGCGGGCACCAAACTTGCCGCCCTGACTCTTGGCCACCAGTGCCTTGAGCGCGGCGGGGGTGTAGGTGTAGGCAATCTGCTTGGCCTCCATGCTGGGCTTGTACTCGTCCAGCATGAGGGCGGCGATGCCCTCCAGCGTCTCCTGCGACAGGGGCTTGAAGGCGATCACCTCGTCCACACGGCCCAAGAACTCCGGGCGGAGGAACTGGGCCAGTGCCTTGCGGGTCTTTTCCTCGCTGAGCTGAGTCTCGCTCTTGTTGAAGCCGAGGCCGCCGGTGCTTTGGTCGGAGCTACCCGCGTTGGAGGTCATACAAATAACGGTGTTCGAGAAGTCCACGGTGCGGCCCTGCGCATCGTTGATCTTGCCCTCGTCGAGGATCTGGAGCAGGATGTTCATGACATCCGGGTGAGCTTTCTCGATCTCGTCGAACAGCACCACGCTGTACGGGCGGCGGCGGACCTTCTCAGTCAGCTGGCCGGCCTCCTCGTAGCCCACATAGCCCGGAGGCGAACCGATCATGCGGGAGACCGCGTACTTTTCCATATACTCGCTCATGTCAAGACGGATCAGCGGATCGGGGCCGTCGAAGAGCTGGTTTGCCAGCTGCTTGACCAGCTCGGTCTTGCCAACACCGGTGGGGCCGACGAAGATGAAGCTGGCCGGGCGGTGACGGCCCGACAGATCGGCGCGGCTCCGCTTGACGGCCTGCGCCACCAGATGCACGGCTTCGTCCTGCCCGATGATCTTCTTTTTCAATTCGCTCTCGAGGTTCGCCAGCTTGACGAATTCGGTCTCCTGAATCTTGACCGCCGGGATGCCGGTCCACAGCTCGATGACCTTGGCCACATCGTCCATCGAGACGGTGATCTCGCTGGCAGCAGCCTGCTTTGCGGGCAGCTCGCTTTCCAGCTGGGCGATGCGGGTCTTCCGCTCGGCCACCTGCTCGTAGTCGATAGGCTCATTCACATCGGCCTCGGCCATGTCCGCTTCTTCCTGCTTGAGGGAGTCCAGCTCCTTCTGCATCTCGAGGAATTCCGAGATGACCGGGTGGGCCAGATTGCAGCAGGCGCAGGCCTCGTCCAGCAGGTCGATGGCCTTATCGGGCAGATAGCGGTCGGTGATATACCGTTCACTCAGGGTGACGGTGGCCGACAGCACGTCTGCGGGCACCTTGACGTGGTGGTGCTCCTCGTAGTAGTGCTTGATGCCGTTCATCACGGCGAGGGTATCGGCGACGCTGGGTTCCTCGACCCGGACGGGCTGGAAGCGGCGTTCCAACGCCTGATCCTTCTCGATGTACTTGCGGTACTCGTTGAAGGTGGTCGCACCGATGACCTGAATTTCGCCGCGCGACAGGGCCGGTTTCAGGATGTTGCCGGCGTTCATCGCGCCCTCGCTCTCACCGGCCGAGGTGATGGTATGGATCTCGTCGATGAAGAGGATGACGTTTCCGGCGGCTTTCACCTCGCTCAGCAGGCCCTTGACCCGCTGCTCGAACTGGCCGCGGAACTGGGTGCCCGCCACAAGGCTGGTGAGGTCGAGCAGATAGATCTCCTTATCCTTCAGCCCGGCCGGGACCTGCCCCTTGGCGATCCGCTCGGCGATGCCCTCGGCGATGGCGGTCTTGCCGACGCCGGCTTCACCGATGAGGCAGGGGTTGTTCTTCTGGCGGCGGCTCAGGATCTGGATGGTGCGGTAGATCTCACGGTCGCGGCCGATGATATCATCGAGACGGCCTTCCCGGGCTTTCCGGGTCAGGTTCTCGCAGTAGGTATCCAAGAATTTCCGGCGGGGCGGCTTCTTGCCGTTCTTGTGCGGGTCTGCCTTTTTGTCGCCCTGCGGGTTGGCCTTGCTGCTCATCCCGATGGGGAAGGTCGCGCTGGAGCCGGGCACCAGATCTTCGTCGGTCTCCGGCTCGTCGCCCGCGGGGTTCAGGCCGTTCATCATCATGGAGAAGGGATTGACGCCCTCGCCCATTTCGCCCATCATCTGCTCCATCCGGTCTTCCATGTTGTCCATGTCCTCGTCGGACATTCCGAACTGGTGCATCAGGTCCTCCACGGGCTTGATGTGCAGTTCCCGGGCGCAGTGCAGGCAATAGCCCTCATTTTTCATCTGGCCATTTTCCATCCGCTGTACAAAAATAATGGCCGGACGTTTTTGGCATCGAATACAGACCATGGTTCCTCCTTTTGTTCCCACTCCTTACAGGAAGGGGTTGAACAAGTTGAATAGTTTATAGTAAATGCTGCTGCTCATGACCGTATCGTTCAGCACGGTCAGGTTGCCGCCGGTGATCACAATGACCGCCCACAGCACGCACAGCACAAGATAAATGTCGAGCAGACTTGCCAGTGCGCCCACGGTCCAGCCCATCCAGTGGTTGACCGTGCCGATGACCGGCAGCTTGTTCACCAGCCCAAGGACGGTGACCAGCAGGCTGACCGCCATCCGCAGCAGGGCAAATGCCACAAAGAAGAGCACCAGCGAGATCACCGGCGTCAGCAGCGGAGCCAGCACCTTCTGGACGATGGCATCCGCCAGCACCACCGCGTTGTCGCTGAGCAGGGCTGAGATCGAGCGTTCGCAGGCATCCACGATGGATGCCCGGAAGCTCTCGGGCAGAAAGCCCGCATACTTGGACGCAATGTCGGACAGATCGACCACGCCGCCTTCGGACAGGCTGGCCGCGATCTGATCCCGGAAGCCGACCGCGAGGAAATTCTCGAAGACTTTCCCCGCCGCCCAGCTGGAAAACGCCCTTGCCCCGAACAGGCTCAGGAAATTTCCGCCCAGCTGGACGCTGGAAGCCAGAAACCCTTTGCGGGCGTAGCGGACGGCCAGAAGCAGCCAGACCGCAGTACATACTATATCAAAAAGAAATGACGGATTCTTGAACATACCTTGTTTTCCCTGTTACTTTCTGCCGCAGAGTGCTAAAAGTAAGAA
Source organism: Eubacterium sp. CAG:38 (assembly GCA_963660925.1). Lineage (GTDB taxonomy): Bacteria > Bacillota > Clostridia > Oscillospirales > Ruminococcaceae > Faecalibacterium. The sequence goes on from CAVKZS010000014.1 coordinate 16,703, forward strand.
TGATTCGCTCATTTCCCGTTGCCGGAGGCCTCTTCCGGAGCAGAGACCGTCTGCACCGTATTGCCGCTGAACACCAAGGTCTGCTTGCTGCCGGCCAGCAACGCCTGCGGACGGGCTGCAAGGCTCTGGCTCCACTGGTGTTCTCCGGCGGCGGTATAGCACTCCACCGAGGCGTCGGTCAGCAGGTAGAAGAGATTTCCCGCCCGGACGATCCGGTTGGCCGAGGGCACGCCTGCCGCCGACTGGACGGCGAGGTTCTTGTCCAGCGTCACCGCCTGACAGATCTGGCCCGAGACCAGCAGCAGCCCGACGTTGCCCGAAGCATCCGCCGAGACGTCCCGCAGGGTCATCCCGTTGAAGGGATAGGAAGCCAGCTCGCCGCCGCCCGCGTTGTAGAGCACTGCCCGGTCGTCGTAGACGGCGAGGATGGTATTGCCCGAGAGCCAGCCGACCCACTGGGGCACACCGCCCTCGGTGCCGATGGACACCGGGTCGCCCTGCCCCAGATTGAGGACGTAGAAATTCGTCACCATCTGCCCGGCGTTGGCCGTGACCGCCGCCACTGCCAGCTTCCGGTTGTCCGGCGAAAATGCCATCCGGAGCGGGGTCCCGGTTTCGGCGTCCATATTCCAGCTTAGCTGCTGCTCCATCGTGGACGAATAGACCAGCAATTGCGCCATGCTGCCCACATCGTCGGTGACGACGGCCAGCGTGCCGTTATCGGACATAGCACAGAGGAAGATGGTGTTTTCCAGCGTTTTGGTGTAGAGGTTCTGGGTGCGGCTCTCCACCCGCAGCTCGTTGCCCGAGCGGTTGTAGAGGACAAAGCGGTTCTTGCCTGCCGCCAGCGCAGGCCGGGCATAGCCGCTCTGGATCGAATTGAGACGGCTGCCGGTGTTGGAATAGACCACGCAGCCCTCTTCGCCCAGCTCTACAAAGCCGCCGGTCAGAGCTTCCACCTGCAGCGGCTCCATCACGCCGGTCTGCTGGGGCCAGCCGGAGCCGGGCAGCAGGGTGATCTTGGCTGTATCCGCAAAATCCTTGAGGATGGCCACCGAGCTGCCGACCAGACCGGTGGCAAACAGAACCACCGCCACCAGCACCGCAAGGATCACGGCCGTGCGGCGGAGCCGTTTGGTGCGCTGCCGCTGCCGCGCCTGTTCCAGATATTCGACCCGCCCGGCCGAAAGCGGCTCTTCGCTCTCCGAGCGGTTTCCGCGAAGGTGTTTACGCATAGTAACCCTCTCAGTCATTGCTCCGCAATGCCAGCTCTCCCGAAGGGAGAGCCCTTGGCAATCGGGGCAGATTTTATCGCATCGCCTGCGGCTCCGTTGTCAGCTGCGCCGCACGATCCCCGGCAGGTGCATCATACTGCACCTCTTTCAGGAACAACCCCTTTGCCGGGAAGGTCGGGCCGGCCTTGCTGCGGTCGCGGCTGGCGAGGATGCCCGGGATCGCGTCCGGGGCCATCCGGCCCGCGCCCACTTCGCAGAGGGTGCCGGCCAAGATCCGCACCATGTTGTACAGATAGCCGTCCGCCGTCACCGTGATCTCCACCTCGTCGCCCTTCCGGGCCACGGTGCAGCTTGTGATGGTGCGCACGGTATCGCCGTGGGCGGCCGCCGAACTTCCCGCCGCGCAGAGCGCGAGGAAATCGTGGGTCCCCACGAACTGTTCCGCCGCCTGCTGCATCCGTGCCACATCCAACCGCCGGGGCACCCGGGTGTAATACTTCTCGTCAAAGGGCGAGTCGATGGGGCTGTTGTGGATGCGGTAGAGATAGGTTTTCGTGTGCGCCGCATACCGCGCATGGAAGTCGTCGGGCACGATCTTTGCCGACAGCACCCGGATGTCCATCGGGAGATGCTGGTTCAACGCCAGCGGCAGTTTTTCCACCGGGATACGGGTATCGGCATGGAAATTCAGCGCAAAGCCCAGCGCGTGGACCCCAGCATCGGTGCGGCTGCAGCCCTTGATGTCAGGCCGGTGCCCCAGCACGGCTTCCAGTGCGTCCTGCACCGTCTGCGCCACGCTCCGGCCGTTGGGCTGCACCTGAAACCCGCAGTAGTTGGTGCCGTCGTAGCTTAATATCAGTAAATAATTCATAGAATTCTTCTCAATTGTCAGCGACCTTGCCCTCTCAGGCCGCTTCGCGTCCAGCTCTCCCAAAGGGAGAGCCAAGACTTGCCTCCCACTTTGGGGGAGGTGGCATTGCGAAGCAATGACGGAGAGGGCAACCCCTTAAAAATTCGGGAACACCCGCCGTGACATCAAAATCACCACAAAGCAGACGATGCAGACGGCGAGGTCGATGTAGTCCTGCTTGGTGCAGCGCAGCACCTTCAGGCGGGTGCGGCCGTCGCCGCCGCGGTAGCAGCGGCACTCCATGGCCATCGCCAGCTCGTCGGCCCGGCGGAATGCCGAGATGAACAGCGGAATCAGCACCGGCACCAGTGCCTTGACCCGCTCGGTCATGGTGCCGCTGTCCAGCATGGCACCGCGGGCTTTCTGGGCGTTCATGATCTTATCGGTCTCCTCGATCAGGGTCGGGATGAACCGCAGGGCGATGCTCATCATCATCGCCAGCTCATGCACCGGGAAGTGGAGCTTGCCCAGCGGCTTGAGCAGCTGCTCGATGGCGTCGGTCAGGACGATGGGGCTGGTGGTGTAGGTCAGCAGGCTGGTGCCCGCGATCAGAGCCATGACGCGCACGGCCATCAGGATCGCGTACCGCACGCCCTCGGCGTAGATGGTCAGGAACCAGACATGGACCAGCGGCTCCCCCTCGCCCGACACGAAGAACAGGTTCAGCACCGCTGTAAAGATGACGATGGGTAAGATCGGTTTCAGGCTCTTGAGAATGAGCTTGAAGGGGATCTTCGCCACACCGTACATCGCCACGAGGAACACGATCGACAGGGTCAGGCCCAGCGGGTTGGACGCGGCGAACAGCATGATGATGTAAACGATGGTCATGACCAGCTTCATCCGGGGGTCGAATTTGTGCACAAGGCTGTCGCCCGGGAAGTGCTGGCCGATGGTGATATCTCTCAGCATTCCGGCACGCCTCCCTTCTGGTCATTCTCCCGCGGGAGAACAAGGCTCTCGCCGGCATCTTTCCGTTTCTTCGCCTCAAGGATCATCTTGACGGCGTAGGGGATCGTGTACACATCTGCCGGCACATCGACGCCCATCTGACGCAGTTTCAGGAAGATCTTGGTCACCTGCGGCACGCTCAGGCCCAGCTCCAGCAGTTCCGGTGCGCGGGCAAAGACCTTTTCCACGGTGTCGTACATGGCGATCTTTTTGTTGGACATGACCAGAACGCGGTTGGCGTATTTGGCGATATCCTCCATGCTGTGGGAGACCAGCAGCACGGTGGTGCCGGTCTTTTTGTGGTAGTCCTTCACTTCGCTCAGGATCTCGTCCCGGCCTTCGGGATCAAGACCGGCGGCAGGCTCGTCCAGAACGAGAATGCGGGGCTTCATCGCCATGACACCGGCCACCGCGACGCGGCGTTTCTGGCCGCCGGAAAGCTCAAAGGGGCTGCGCTCCAGCAACGCCGGGTCGAGGCCGACGAAATCCGCCGCCTCGTGCACCCGGCGGTCGATCTCCGCCTCGTCAAGGCCCATGTTCTTGGGGCCGAACGCGATGTCTTTATAGCAGGTCTCCTCGAAGAGCTGGTATTCCGGATACTGGAACACCAGACCGGTCAGGAAGCGGAAATCCCGGATCTTGGCCGGGTCTTCCCAGAGGTCGCGGCCGTCGATGTAGATCTTGCCGCTGGTGGGCTTGTTCAGGCCGTTCATGTGGGTGATGAGGGTGCTCTTGCCGGAGCCGGTGGCACCGATGATGCCGACGAAATCGCCCTCTTCTACCTCGAAGCTCACATCGTCCAGTGCGGTGACGGCGTTGGGCATTCCGGGGTTATACACATAGCTCAGGTGGTCTACTTTGATGATGCTTGCCATTGGTATCGCCCCTCCTTACTGCAGCAGCTCATAGAGAGCCTGCGCACATTCGCCCGTGTCGATGATGCCTTCCGGCATGGGGATGCCGGCCTTGACCAGCTCATCCCGCAGCTCGGCGGCCTGCGGCACATCCAGATGCAGGGAGCGGACTTTTTCGGTCTGGCTGAACACCTCTTTCGGGGTGCCCTCCATGACCACATGGCCCTGACTCATCACCAGAACCCGGTCGGCCTGCGCCGCCTCTTCCATATAGTGGGTGATGGCCACCACCGTGATCCCCAGATCCTTGTTGAGGTGGTGGATGGTCTGCATCACCTGCTCCCGGCCCCGGGGGTCGAGCATGGCGGTGGCTTCGTCGAGGATCAGGCAGTCGGGCCGCATGGCGACCACGCCCGCAATGGCGACGCGCTGTTTCTGGCCGCCCGACAGGTTGTGCGGTGCCCGTTCCCGGTACTCGTAGATGCCCGCCATCTTCATGGCGTCATCCACCCGGCGGCGCATCTCGTCCGGCGGCACACCGAGGTTCTCAAGGGCAAAAGCAACATCTTCCTCCACCACGGTAGCAACGATCTGGTTGTCCGGGCTCTGGAACACCATGCCGACGGTCTGGCGGATGTCGTAGAGCTTGCTGTAGTCCTTGGTGTCCATCCCCTCCACCAGCACGGTGCCGGATTCGGGCAGGAGGATCGCATTGAAGTGCTTGGCAAGGGTGGATTTGCCGCAGCCGTTCGCGCCCAGCACGGCAACAAATTCCCCCTTCTGCACCTTGGCCGAAACGCCGTCCAGTGCATAGACCGGCGTTTCGGGGTCGTAGCGGAATCTCAAATCTTTCGCTGTTAAAATTGTTTCTTCCATCTGTTTTCTCTTTCCGGTGGTGCGCCTTCTCGATAAGGCTGTACCCCTTACTTAAAGATTACTCCTCCCAGATCGCGGTCGCGCCGCAGGGCACGACGCCGCCGGTGGCCGAGACAGGCAGGCCGATCTCGTCGCAGGAAGTCTGCCCGCCGAACCGGGGGATCAGGGTGGTCTTGAGCATATACTCCATGACCGCCGGCGACAGGCCGGTGGTGTAGCTGTTGACGGCAAAGAAGAGCGGCTTGTCGCTCAGCACTTCCTCGCACTGGCTGATGAGGTCGTAGATGCAGTCTTCCAGCTTCCAGATCTCACCGCCGGGGCCGCGGCCGTAGCTCGGCGGGTCCATGATGATGCCGTCGTAGGTATTGCCCCGCCGCTTTTCGCGGGCGACGAACTTAGCGCAGTCGTCCACCAGCCAGCGGATGGGCCGGTCGGCCAGACCGCTGGCGGCGGCGTTGTCCTTGCCCCACTGGACGATGCCCTTGGAGGCGTCCACATGGCAGACCGTGGCCCCGGCAGCGGCACAGGCCAGCGTCGCGCCGCCCGTGTAGCCGAAGAGGTTCAATACTTTGATGGGCCGGCCGGCGGCGCGGATCTTCTCGGCGTACCATGCCCAGTTGACCGCCTGCTCCGGGAAGACGCCGGTGTGCTTGAACCCGGTGGGGCTGACGATGAGAGTCAGCTTATCTGCGCCCTCACCGCAGGTGATCTTCCACTTTTCGGGCAGACGGCGGCGGTACTCCCACTCGCCGCCGCCCTGATTGGAGCGGTGGTAGATGGCGTCCGCTTTGGCCCAGAGCGGGCTCTGCTGCGGGGTCTTCCAGACCACCTGCGGGTCGGGCCGCACCAGCAGCGTCTCGCCCCAGCGTTCCAGCCGGTTGCCGTTGGTGGCGTCCAGCAGTTCATAATCTTTCCAAGTATTTGCAGGGCGCATAGCGTCCTCCTTCCGTTTCTCTTACTGTTTCAGGATCCGCCGCTCGATCCGCTCCACGATCCGCTTGGCGCAGCGGTCGATGGCGTCGAGGTCCTGTCCTTCGACCATGACGCGGATCTTCGGCTCGGTGCCGGATACACGCACCAGCACGCGGCCCATGCCCATCAGTTTCTGCTGTTCGTTCTCGATGAAGCCCGCCAGCACTTCGTCCTCTTTGTAGGCGGCTTTTTGAGCGGCGTTGGCGGTCACGTTCACCAGCACCTGCGGGTACTGGGCGTAGATACCGTTCAGCTCGCTCATCTTCTTGCCGCTCTCGGCCAGCAGCTTGAGCAGCTTGCCGGCAGTCAGCTCGCCGTCGCCGGTGGTGGCGTGGTGGAGCAGGATCACATGGCCGCTCTGCTCGCCGCCGATGGCGTAGCCGTTCTCCCGCATATTTTCCAGCACATACCGGTCGCCCACAGCGGTCTTTTCGGTCTTGATGCCCTGCGACTCCATAAATTTGATGAAGCCCAGATTGGACATGACCGTGACCACAGCGGTATCGCCGTCCAGCCGGTCCTTTTCCTTCATGGTCAGGGAGAGCAGTGCGATGATCTTGTCGCCGTCGATCTCCTGCCCCTTCTCGTCGCAGGCGAGGCAGCGGTCGGCGTCGCCGTCAAAGGCGATGCCGCAGTCAAAGCCGCCCTCGACAACGGCCTTTTCGAGGTTGTCGAGGTGGGTGCTGCCGACCCCCTTGTTGATGTTCTCACCGTCCGGGTCCACGCCGAGGAAGGTGCACTTGGCACCCAGCCGGGGGAAGAGCTTCTGGGCGACCTTGGCCGCCGCACCGTTGGCGCAGTCGATGCAGACGTTCAGGCCGGTCAGATCGCCGTTGATGGACTCATACAGATGATCCACATAGTCCTGCAGGCCGTCGGTGCGGAGAGACACTTTGCCCACCGCGCTGCCGGTGGCCAGCGGGATGTCGGCGCAGTTGTTGTCGATGTGCTTCTCGATCTCGTTCTCCACCTCGTCGGGCAGCTTATAGCCGGTGCCGGCGAAGATCTTGATGCCGTTGAATTCCATCGGGTTGTGGGAGGCCGAGATCACCACGCCGGCGTCGGCATGATACTTCTTGACCAGATAGGCCACGGCCGGGGTCGGCAGCACGCCGAGGCTCTCGACGTCTGCGCCCACACTGCACAGGCCGGCGGTCAGCGCGGCTTCCAGCATATCGCCGGACTGCCGGGTGTCCTTGCCGATCAGGATGCGGGGGCGGTGGCCGGTCCGTCCGGTCAGGACTGCTGCTGCACCGCGGCCGATCTTCATAGCCATTTCACAGGTCAGATCCACGCCTGCCACACCGCGGACGCCATCGGTACCAAAATACTTTCCCATAGTGATAACTCCCTTCCTAGTAAAGCCTTCCCCTTGAGGGGAAGGTGGCACGTTAGTGCCGGATGAGGTGATTTAAAACAAACTCTGCTGCCCGTTGTCCTCGGGCGCATTGCTCTCCGGTGCCTTCATCCCCAGATGTTCGTACGCCAGCCGGGTCGCGCAGCGACCCCGGGGCGTCCGGGTCAGAAAGCCCATCTGCATCAGATACGGCTCGCACAGATCTTCCAGCGTGACGGCTTCTTCTCCGAGAGCCGCCGCCAGCGTTTCCAGACCCACCGGGCCGCCGTTGTACATTTCGATGATGGCGCGCAGCAGGCTGCGGTCCAGTTCGTCCAGACCCAGCGCGTCCACGTCCATCCGCTTGAGGCTCAGCAGAGCCACATCCCGGTCGATCACGCCGTCGCCCAGCACGGTGGCAAAATCGCGCACCCGCTTGAGGAAGCGGTTTGCCACGCGGGGCGTGCCCCGGCTGCACTTGGCCAGCTCGTAGGCTCCCTCCGGCGTGATGGGCTGGTCGAGGATGCCCGCACTCCGCTGGATAATCCGGGACAGCTCATCCGGGCTGTACAGTTCCAGCTTGAGCAGGACGCCGAAGCGGTCCCGCAGGGGACCGGTGATCTGGCCGGCGCGGGTGGTGGCACCCACCAGCGTGAACCGGGGCAGGTTGATCCGGATGCTCTGGGCACTGGGGCCTTTGCCGATCATGATGTCCAGCGCGTAGTCCTCCAATGCCGGGTAGAGCACCTCTTCCACCTGCCGGGACAGGCGGTGGATCTCGTCGATGAAGAGGACATCGCCCTCCTGCAGGTTGGTCAGCAGCGCGGCCAAGTCGCCCGGCTTCTCGATGGCCGGGCCGCTGGTGATCCGGATCTGCACGCCCATCTCATTGGCGATGATGCCTGCCAGCGTGGTCTTGCCCAGACCCGGCGGGCCGTAGAGCAGGATGTGATCCATTGGTTCGCCCCGCCGCTTGGCGGCTTCGAGATAGATCTTGAGGTTCTGCTTGACCTTTTCCTGCCCGATATAGTCTTCCAGATGCTGCGGGCGGAGGTTGTTTTCCTCGGCGTCCGCACCGGTGAGCACCGGCTGCATCATCTTTGCTCCGTAGAGCGCGGTTTCGTCCTGCATCTCTTACCTCCTGCCTGCCATGCCGCGCAGGGCCAGTTTGATGATCTCTTCCACGGGGAGGGTCGCGTCGATTTTGGACACGGCCACGGCCGCTTCGCTCTGGCTGTATCCCAGCGAGACCAGCGCAGCGATGGCCTGCCCCGCACCGGCAGCTGCCGGAGCCGAGGAAGAGGCTCCCGCCACGTCCTCGAGGCTGATGCCGTCCACAAAGCCCTTTGCAACCTTATCTTTCAGTTCCAGCACAATCCGCTGGGCCAGCTTGGGGCCGACGCCCGACGCCGCTTTGAACGCCTTGTGGTCGCCCGCCGAGATCGCCAGCGCGACCCGGTCCGGCTCCATGACGCTCAGGATGGCAAGGCCCACCTTGGGGCCGACGCCGGAGACCGCCGTCAGCATCTCGAAGCAGGCCTGCTGTTCCTCGGTGGCAAAGCCGTACAAACTGACGTCGTTTTCGGTCACGCTCATCACCGTGTAGATGGTGGTCTCCTTGCCGACGCCGGGCAGGCCCCCCCCAACGCTGGCCGGGCACTGGGCGTAGTAGCCCACGCCGCCGCAGCTGATGACCACCGCGTTCATGCTTTTCTTGACGATTTTTCCAGTTAAGCAGTAAATCATAATCTAAAACCTCAGATCGGCCCCGGCACCTGACGGGTGAACCGGTTCAGCTGGTTGCCGTTGGTGTGGCAGAAGGTGATCGCCATCGCCAGCGCGTCGGCGGTATCATCGGGCTTGGGGATGGCCGGCAGGTGGAGCAGGATGCGGGTCATCTCCTGCACCTGCTTCTTGACCGCCTTGCCGTAGCCGGTGACAGCCTGCTTGACCTGCATGGGGGTGTACTCGTAGATCGGCAGGCCGGCCTGCGCCGCCGCCAGCAGGATCACCCCGCGGGCCTCGGCTACGCCGATCACCGTGGTCTGGTTGTGCTGGTAGAACAGCTTTTCGATGGCCAGCACTTCCGGCTTCGTCCGCTCGATGACCTCTTTCACACCGGTGTAGACCTCGTCCAGCCGCCGCTCGAACGGCACACCGGCGTCGGTGCAGACCGCACCGAAGTCCACCGGCGCGAACCGGTTGCCCGCATAATCCACAACGCCCCATCCCACGATGGCGTATCCCGGGTCGATGCCCAATACTCTCATGTTCCGATACCTTTCCTATTATAATCATCTTATTATAGCACAGTGTGGAACAAGGGGCAATGCAAAAAACTTTTCTGCCTTTTTTGCAAAAAAGCCTTGCTTTTTCCGCGAAAGTGTGGTAACATAACTGAGCCGACCTCAGCAAAACAGAATATGGACGGTTAGCTCAGCTGGTAGAGCATCTGCTTGACGTGCAGGAGGTCACAGGTTCGAGTCCTGTACCGTCCACCACAAAACTCCCCAGACCATTCGGTCCGGGGAGTTTTTGCGTGGATGGTACAGGACGAGAACAGGGCGGCGGCACGAAGTGCCGTAAGCAATCCGTCCAGCGGACGGTTGCTTAGCCCGCGGTTCCTAGACCACTAGGAACGTCTACCGGGATGACTGCCGTTTCGTCCCCGCCTTCTGCACCACGTTCGTCAGCGTCCATACAAATAGCGATGTTCTTTCACTCAAGAGTATGGTATACTTGGCTCAACAAATCGAAATTCAAGGAGGTTCTGTTATGCGCACGGAGAAGAAATCCCACCGGTCTGGGACGGATCCTATTGTTGCTTTCGTTTTGATTTTCGCTGTACTAAAAGTAACAGGATTGATTTCGTGGTCATGGTTATGGGTACTCAGCCCGATTTGGATTACCCTTTTGTTTTTCGCTGCTATTTTTTCTGCCATTTTGGTCGGTGGACGTATCGTTAAGGGAAAATGGTAACTTCCAGCTTGCCACACCCATTCCGAGTAGGAGTTGGGACACCGCACGCCCCAACAAGAGCACTTCGGAAACTCGCAAGAGCCAGAGAAGTGAAGTCCCCGGATGGACAATAAATTTTCAAGAATTGAAAATTTGTGGCCACGGGACGATTCTTGCTCTTACCGTCAGAATAATTGCCCTTGCGTTCGTAGTCATAATGTGATACAATAATTTTGACAGGAGGTATCTCATATGATGCAGACATTTGTTCGTCCTTCCCGTGATTTGCGCAACCATTATGCCGAAATCTCGGATATTCTTAAAGATCATGACCATGTGATCATTACGAACCATGGCCGAGGAGAGTCTGTCCTCATCAATATCGAGGATTACGCCAAGTACGAGGAGTTCCTGCACCAGCGGTATATTGCCGAGGAGCTTGCCAAGGCAAAACAGCAGGCGGCAGACCCCAACACGCAGTGGGCAAACCACGAAAGCGTATGGGAGACGCTCCACGAACGGTATGATGTATAAAATTAAATACCTGCCTTTTGCTGTGCAGGACTTGAACGATATTGCCCGGTATCTGTCAGGATTCTACCCTAAAACTGCCAGCCGCGTTTTGAAAGAGCTACGGGAGAAGATTGCCAAACTGGGCGATACCCCCAAAATATGTGAAATCTATCGCCTTGACCCCACTTACCGCAGAATGGTCGTTGACCAGTATCTTGTATTCTATCGTGTCAACGATGAAACCAGAATTGTAGAGATTCACCGTGTATTGCGCGGCTCGTGGAATTTGCCGCAATATATGGAATAAATTTGGGTTCGACTGCCGTTGACAATACTCCACTTTTTAGAGAGAGCCTCCAACGCAAGTTGGCGGCTCTCTTTTCGTTTGTGCCTCTCCCTTGCGTCTGAGCGCGTGGACGGTACCGGACTCGAACAGGGCGGTGCTCCCCTCCTGCGCTGCGTTCGTCAGAGTCCATACAAATAGCGGTGTTCTTTCACGGAAGAGTATGGTATACTTATCCTAAATAGAGATAGAAAGGAGTAGTCGGGATGCGGTATTTTCTGCTGAACAAAGACACTCTCTGGCTGGAATTTCACTGCGAGCAGAACGAATATCTGGAAACCACCGCGCGGGAAGAGGTCTGGCACACCGGCCAGCGGCCCTTCGGGTATACCAACCTGACGGATTTTCTGGAACGCCGCAAAGCCCCCAAACACCGGGCGCACATTGCCGACCTGCTCCGAGAATACGGCTGCGAGACGCTGGACGGTTATTTGAACGTGACCCATGCGCTTTCCCTCAACGATACGTTCTGGGTCAAACAGGCTGATTCCGCCCTGACATGGACCGACGTCTCCCTCTACCGCAATCCTTTCAATGAGGTCATCTCCGAAGCCGCCTTCGATGGTTCCATCAGCAGTTCGGGCTTTTCTTCGACCTCGCCGGAGTTCAGCACCGACGGCCAGTATGCGAAATGCTGGGTGCGGGAAAACGACACCATCCAGCTCTGCAAGACCGGCGGTGTCTTTGGGCTGGAACCCCTGTCGGAGTATCTGGCCTCTCAGCTTGCCGCCTGCCTCTGCCCGGAGTCGGTCCGCTATGACCTCGGGTTTTACCATGGGGCACTGGTTTCCAAATGCCCGCTCTTCACCAGCGAGCAGTATGGTCTTGCCAAGGCCGCTGTTTTCACCAAAGACCGCACCGTTTCCGGATTTCTGCGGTTCTTTGAATCCATCGGCAGCGGCGACGCCTTCCGGCGGATGTGCATTCTGGATGCCCTCATCCTCAACATCGACCGCCACAGCGGGAATTTCGGCGTGCTCTACAACAACGACACCCTGCAAGTGCAAAAAATGGCACCGGTCTTTGACAACAACCGCAGCCTGCTCTTTGATCTGGACAACGACCAGCTGAAGAACACCGCCTGGTGCATCCGGCATTGTTCGCCCCGTCTGGGTACGGATTTCATCGCAACGGCTCGCGGCCTGCTCACCGATGCGATCCGCAGCGATTTGAAGAACCTCTCCGGCTTCCGGTTCGCCCAGCATCCGGAGATCTCCACCGAACAGGAGCGGCTGGATCGGCTGACCCGGATCGTCCACTGCCAGCTGGAACGGATCCTGGAATGACCCAACCCCGGAACAGCGGCAGCAAAAATCCCTCTGGTTCTTTTTCGTACAGCGTGTTATACTGGGTTTGATCTCCCGCAGGCGGTGTTGTCTGCCCTGTGGAAACCATCACGGAAGGAAGAGCTTGCATGAACATCCCCGAAGTTCTGGTCGCCAATTGCACCGGTGCGACCATTGTGATCTTTGTGTTCCTGCTGCGGGTGCGCAACAGCGAGACCAAGCAGCTCGGCGCATGGCTCTACGACGGGATTCTGGCTGCAGTGCTGGCGGCACAGGTGACGGAGACCATCAGCTTTTTGATCGATGGGCAGATGTTCCCGGGTGCCCGCGCCCTGCAGTATTTCACCAATACTGTCTGCTCTGCCGCGTCTGGGTTTGTAGGCTTTGCATGGTGTCTGTTCGTGGATTTCCGGCTTTACCGCAGCATCCGCCGCCTGCGCAAGATGTTTTTCCGGCTCGGCATCCCCTTTCTGATCGTCCTGCTTTTGCTGGTCGTCAACTTGTTCGGCACCGGCCTGCTTTTCCGCATCTCCGATGAGAATGTCTACTCCCGTGGGTCGCTGAATTTCCTGTTTTATGCCCTGCTGACGGTGTATTACAGCGAGAGCATCGCGCTGGTCTACCGCGCCAAGCGCAGCGGCATCTCCGTCGAGTTTTTCCCAGTGCTCTATTTTGTGCTTCCCTGCGTTGTCGGCACCATCGTGCAGGGCTTGTTCTACGGCATCGCCATTGGCTGGCTGTCGGTCTCCGTTGCCTTTGTGTTCATCCACCTGCAGCTTCAAAATTTTAACACCTTTGTAGACGAGCTGTCCGGCCTGTTCAACCGGAAATACATGAACTACCGCCTCGAAAAGGCGCGCAAAGCCCATTCTTCCGACTTCTACGGCATCATGATGGACGCCAACAACTTCAAGGCCATCAATGACCGTTTCGGGCATTCGGTCGGCGACCGCGCCATTCAGGAGATCGGCCGCGTGCTGTCCTCTTCCCTGCCCGAAAATGCCGTGGCCATTCGGATGGCAGGCGACGAGTTCATCGTTCTGCTCGACCACGGCTCCAATCGGCTGCTGGCCGAGACCATTGCCGCCATCAACAAGAATCTGCAGCGGTTCAACCAGACGACCACCGCCCCTTTCCAACTTTCGCTTGCCATCGGCAGTGCCAAATACGACGGCCGCTGGATCGAGGGCTTCCTGAACGAGCTGGATCGCAATATGTACGCCGACAAAAAACGCTATCATGCGGAGCATCCCCATTCCGAAGGAGTCACCCCATGAAAGCCATCCGCTCCACCTATAAAGAGAGCTGCTTCTCCGCAGTCCTTTTCCGCAAACGTTTGACTTCCAACCGGCTTTGCACCGCCCGAATGGGGCAGCAAAGCCGGTTTTTTGCACTTTTTTTCGCAGAAATCTGCAAAATCCGACTATCCTTTGTTTCCAAATGGTGGTATGATAGGTTTGTATTGAGTCGCCGTCCCCGGATCGAATGCGGGCCGGCCCGGTTCACCCTGTGGGGTGAGGAGAGTGTAATTATGAAGATTTCCCGCAAATCGTTTCTTTGTCTGATGGGTGCCGCGGCCTTGGGGCTGGGCGGCGTTGGCTGCGGTGCGGCCGGCAGTACGTCCTCGTCGGCCGTGCTGTCGCCCAGCGACCCGGTCACCATCACGGTCTGGACCTACTACAACGGCGACCAGCTGGAAACCTTCAACAAACTGGTGGACACCTTCAACGACACCGTCGGGCAGGAAAAAGGCATCATTGTCGAGAGTTCCAGCCAAGGCAGCGTCAACGAGCTGGAAACTTCAGTGCTGGAATCCGCCGAGGGCAAGGTGGGTGCGCCGCCCCTGCCGAACATCTTCTCGGCCTATGCCGACACCGCCTATGCCATCGACCAGATGGGCCTGCTGGCCGACCTGAGCGGCTACCTCTCCGAGGAAGAGCGCGCCGCCTACATCGAGGGCTATCTCTCCGAGGGCGACTTTGACGGCAACGGCAGCATCAAGATCTTCCCTGCCGCCAAGTCCACCGAGCTGTTCTTCCTGAACGACACCGATTGGCAGCCCTTTGCCGCTGCCACCGGCTGCACTTACGACGACCTCGCCACCATGGAGGGTCTTGTCTCCACAGCCGAAAAATACTACCACTGGACCGAACAGCAGACCGGCGAGGGCAAGGCCCTGTTTGGCCGGGACGCGCTGGCCAACTATATGCTCATCGGCGCACAGCAGCTGGGCTGCACCATCTTTGACGTCGAGGGCGGCAAGATGACCCTCAACTTCCCCGAGGACATCGCCCGCAAGCTCTGGGACAACTACTATGTGCCCTTTGTCAAGGGCTGGTTCGATGCCACCGGCCGCTTCCGCAGCGACGACACCAAGACCGGCAACATCATCGGTTACGTCGGCTCCAATTCCAGTGCCACCTACTTCCCGGCGCAGGTCATGACCAGCGACACCGAGAGCCACGACATTGACCTGAAAGTTCTGCCTGCGCCCCAGTTTTCCCATGCAGTCCGGGCGGTGACCGTCCAGCAGGGTGCCGGCATGACCGTGACGCAGGGCGAGGACGCTGAGATCGCCGCCAGCGTCGAGTTCCTGAAATGGTTCACCCAGCCGGAAAACAACATTGCCTTTGCGGTCGGCTCCGGCTATCTGCCGGTGACCCACGCCGCAAACGATATGGACGCCATCCGTGCCAGCGGGCTGGAACTCTCCCCGAAGATGGACGCCATCCTGTCCGGAGCGGTCGAGGCCGTCAACACGCTGGACCTCTACACCCCGAAAGCCTTTGCCAGCGGCGCGGACGCCCGCAACGCCCTGCAGTACGGCATCGCCGATGCAGCCGAGAATGACCGTGTCACCGTGGAAGAGCGGATCGCCGCCGGGCAGTCCGCAGACGAGGCCATGGCCGAGTTCCTGACCGACGACTACTTCCAGAGTTGGTATACCGACCTCTGCGCCAAGCTTCGCGCTTACGAGGGCTGATGTCAGCCCGCTGAGTCCGAACGGAAAGGAGGTCTGCCCTACCGATGAAACATCATCTGCTTCCCGTCCCCGGAAAACGGGAACGCTCGATTTTCTTCACCATCTTTACGGCCCTGATCGTCGTGCTGATGGTGGAAGCCTTTTTGCTGCACGGCTCCATCCAATTTTCTCAGGTCGGTGAGCAGCTGCGCCAGAACGCCATTGACATTCTGGACAAACAGGTGGAAAACCGCACCAACTACATCAACGACCAGTTCACCCAGATCCGGGAGCTGACCGACATCAGCACCGAGATCAACCACACCACCCAGCAATTGCTGGACGAGGGCGTACTGGATCTCGATACCCTCGACCAGAGCAGCGAGGACAGCCTGCCCTTGCTGAACGCCATCGTGCCGGACCTCATTGACGCCTTGCGCAGCCGCCCAGCCACCGGCATTTTCGTTCTGCTGAACACCCACGATCTCGATACGCGGGAGCTGGAATCCCCCATTCCCTGCCTCTATCTGCGGGATCTTGACCCGGACGCTGCCCCCTCGGAGAAGAACACAGACCTTTTTCTCGAGCGGGCACCCGCCCAGATCGTCAAAAACTACACCATCTCCACCGACAAGGGCTGGACGCCTTCGATCCTCTATAAAGGCCGGGGCAAAGGCGGCTTCCTGCAGCTGCCGTTTGAAACGGCCTATACCGCCGAGACCAAGCTGGATGCCCGGGAGTATGGGCGGCTGATCTCCACTCCCTACACCCTGAGCGGCGACAACCGCTCGGCCATCGCGTACAGCCAGCCCCTCATTCTCGAGGATGGCACGGTGTACGGCGTGGTCGGTGTCGAGATGCTGACCAGCTATCTTGAAACGCGGCTTCCCAGCAGCGAACTGCAGAACAACAACGCCGGCTTCTACCTGCTGGCTTCCACCACCGATACGATCGGCAAAAGCGACACCATCACCCTGAACAGCGTCGTCTTTTCCAGCGAAACCGCAAACGCCGAGGACATGGAAGACACCATCGTTCTCCACCGGGACGGCAAGGCGTGGTACTTCGACCAGAACGGCATCCGCAATTATGCGGCCCTGCGCGAGATCGAGATGTACAGCCGGAACGCCCCCTTCTCCAATGAGCACTGGGTGCTGGTGGGTGCCGTCAACGCCAACGCGCTCTTTGCCTTCTCCGACGGCATCAACCGCATTCTGGTCGCCGCCATCCTTGCCACCGTGGTCATCGGCCTGATGGCCAGCTTTGTGGCCAGCCGCGCACTGGCACGGCCTGTGGCCCAGCTGTCTCAGGAGTTGGCCGCAGCCCAGTCCCAGAAAGGCAAGGACCGTGTGCCCGAGTTCTCCCGCACCGGCATTCGGGAGCTGGACCAGCTGGCCGCCGCCATCACCCAGCTGACCCGGGAAAATCTGGCCGCTGCCGCTCTCGAGCGGATCCGGATCGAGCACGAGCGCGATTACGACATCCTGACCGGCCTGTACAACCGGCAGGCGTTCCAGCGGGTCTGCGAGGGGCTGTTCGCCACGCCGGACCGTCTGGGCCACGCTGCCCTCGTCATGATGGATCTGGACAACCTCAAGCACATCAACGACGGCTACGGCCACGACCTCGGCGACCAGTACCTCCGCCAGACCGGACAATGCCTGATCGCCAGCACGCCGCCGGGTACCCTCTGCTCCCGTCTGTCGGGTGATGAATTCATTCTGCTGTTCTACGGCTACGACTCGCAGGATGCCATCCGCCAGAAGCTGGACGACCTGCGCACCGCCATGAGCAAGAGCGTTTCCCTCCTGCCCAACGGCACCGAGCTGCACATCAGCGTCTCGGGCGGCATCGCGTGGTACCCCGAGAGCAGCACCCACTACGACACTCTGAAGAAATACGCCGACTTCGCGCTCTATCAGGTCAAACAGAGCGACAAGGGCCGGCTGTGCGAGTTCGACCGCGACCAGTACAACCAGCAGGCCTATGCACTCCAGACCCGGCAGGAGTTCGAGCAGATGATCCACACCGAAAAGGTCGTCTACCACTTCCAGCCCATCTACGCGGCCCGCACCGGCCGGGTGGTGGCTTACGAAGCCCTGATGCGGGTGCCCGACTTCCCGGCCCTGCGCTCTCCGGCCACCGTGATGAAGCTGGCCAACGAGCTGGGCCGCCTCTACGACATTGAGCGGATCACCATGTTCAAGGCCAGCGAACGGTTTGAGTGGCTGCGCCGGAACAAGCTGATCCGGGAGGATGCTCTGCTCTTCATCAACTCCATCGCCAGCGTCAACTTGAGCGACCTCGATTGGAACGAATACGCCAAGACCTACCCCGACCTGCTGCGCCAGCTGGTGGTCGAGATCACGGAGGAAGAGCAGCTCAACCTCGACGCCTTGGAGCGCAAGCGGACCGCACCGGGCAGCAAGGGTATCTTCGCGCTGGACGACTACGGCTGCGGTTACAGCAACGGCAGCAGCCTGCTCAGACTCTCGCCCCGGTACGTCAAGGTGGATATCTCCATCATCCGGAACATCGACACCGACTCGGACAAGCAGCGGTTCCTCACCAGCCTCATCGAGTACGCCCGGCCCTACGGCATCAAGGTGCTGGCCGAGGGCGTGGAGACCACCGCCGAGCTGCGCACCGTTCTCGCGCTGGGTGTCGATCTGCTGCAGGGCTATTGTCTGGCCCGGCCCGCCGCCATCCCGCCGGAGATCGATCCCAAGGTTCTGGACGTCATCCGGAAATACGCCGCCGACCTCTCCGATCATTGACCTCTTTACTGCTTCTCCCAGACCGGGCACGGCCTGCCGGAACCCTCCGGCCGGGTTCGTGCCCGGTCTTTTTGTTCTCCAATTTCGTCAAAATGCCGAACATCCGGGGTCACTTGCCCAAATTATGACAAATTTACCCCTCGGAAATTGATTTTGCCCCCCAAAGCTGTTACACTAGCAATATCAAGTCCCCTGTGCTGACCGCACAGAGACAGGAGGTATTGCTATGACCGAATCTCCCGGCAGTGTCGTCACCCTGCTTTGTTCCGGAATCCGGCTCTACAATGCGGAGCGTCGGATCGCGGACTGCATCCTTGCGGATCTCAAACAGGCATCCATTTCCACCTCGGCAGAGCTGGCGCGGGCCAGCCATGCTTCGGAGGCCACCGTGACCCGGCTGTGCCATAAGCTCGGGTTTGAAAATTATCGCAAATTCCAGATCGCGCTGGCGCGGGATGTGCTGGAACAGCAGCAGACCGCTGACCCCGTCCGGCAGGCTGCTCCCGACCCTTTGCGGCAGTCGTTGGAACAGATCCTCGCCAACCGGCAGGAAGAACTGCGGGCCACCTACCACGCGCTGGAACTCCCCCAGCTGCGCTCTGCGCTTGCGGCGTTCCGCGCGGCGGAAGTCATCGAAGTCGTCTCGGCCGGGCACAATCTGCCGGCCGCGCTGGATGCTTCCATGAAGTTCAGCAGCCTCGGCAAGCGGTGTGTTTCCAGTGCCATCCACGAGAAAAGCCTCGCCTTCGCCCAGACCATGACCCCGGAGGATCTGATGCTGGTCATCTCCTCTTCCGGCCGCTCCGAGCAGCTGGAGCTGACCGCCCGGACCGCCCAGAAGCAGGACGTGCCCGTCGTCCTCATCACCTGCGACCGCTCGTCCCCGCTGGCACAGCTGGCCGACCATCTGCTCATCGCTTCCAACCGGGAACAGCGGCTCCTCGATGTCTCCCATGTCCCCTCTCAGCTCTCGACCTCGTCCATCGTCGAGCTGCTGTACTATCTGCTGCTGATGAACGCAGACCTTGCATAAGCATAAAAATAACCGGCTGGCCATGGGCCAGTCGGTTATTTTTCGTGTGCTTAATCCTGTTTGTTGAAAACGTATTCATCCATCCGGCGGAACGCTTCCTCAATGCGGGAGCGGGGCGACGCCAGATTCATCCGCAGGTGGCAGGGGCCATGGAACATGGTGCCGTCCTGCACGGCCACGCCCACATCCCAGAGCGCGTGTTCCACCTCTTCGATGGTCTTGCCATGGGCCTTGCACCAGTCGGTGCAGTCCACAAAGAGCATATAGGTGCCCTCGGGCTTGGAGACGGTCACTCCCTCGAAGTGATCGGTGATGTAGTCGCAGGCGAAGTTGACGTTGCCGCTCAGCACTTCCCGCAGCTCATCGGTCCACTCCTGCCCCTCGGGGCCGTAGCCGCCGATCAGCGCGTGCATGGACAGGACATTCATCATATTGTAGTGGTTCAGGCTGGATTCCTTTTCGATCCGATCCCGCCACCAGTTGTTGTACACGATGTGGTAGCTCCCCACCAGACCGGCCAGATTGAAGGTCTTGGAGGGCGCGTACATGGCCGCCGTCCGCTGGCGGGCGTCCTCGCTGATGGACTGGGTGGGGATGTGCTTGTGGCCGTTCAGGATGATGTCCGACCAGATCTCGTCCGACACCACATACACGTCATACTTTTTGAACAGCTGCATGGCCTGTTCCAGCTCTTCCCGCTCCCAGACACGGCCGCAGGGGTTGTGGGGGTTGCAGAGGATGGCGGCATGGATCTTCTCTTCCTTCAGGTGCTTTTCCATGTCGGCGTAGTCCATCCGCCAGACGCCCTTCTCGTCCTTGACCAGCGGGCTGTGCACGATGTCGTAGCCGTTGTTCTCAAGGCTGTGGGTGAAGCCGATGTAGGTCGGGCTGTGGACCAGCACTTTGTCGCCCCGGGAACAGACGCAGTTCAGCGCACTGATGACCCCGCCCAGCACGCCGTTTTCGTAGCCGATGTGCTGGGGTTCCAGCCCGGTGACGCCGTTGCGGATATACTGCCAGTTGATGATCGCATCATAATACGCTTTCGTCGGGTCGAAATAGCCGTAAGCCGGGTGCTTGGCGCGCTCGATGATGGCCTGCGGGATGGTGGGGACGGTGGCGAAGTTCATATCCGCCACCCACATGGGGATCGCGTCGAAGCCCTCCTTGGGGGCCGAGGGTGCAAAGCCGGTGCCCAGACCGTCCACGGCAATGGCGTCCTTGCCGTGGCGGTCCATGATGGTGGTAAAATCGTATTTCATGGCAGCTTCTCCTTATACAGTTTGCAAAAAAGGCTCCCTCCGGAGAGGAAGCCTGCGATATCCGTTACAATCAGCCCTCGATGAGCTCCACAGTCTTCATCTTGACGGGAGTGGTGGGCTTATCGTTCCAGTCGGTGTGCACCGAGGCGATCTTGTCCACGACGTCCATGCCGGAAACCACCTTGCCGAAGGCCGCGTACTGGCCGTCCAGATGGGGGGCATCCTCGTGCATGATGAAGAACTGGCTGCCTGCGCTGTTGGGGTTCATGCTGCGGGCCATGCTGATGACGCCGCGGGTGTGCTTGATGGGGTTGTTCACGCCGTTGGCAGCGAACTCGCCCTTGATGCTCCAGCCCGGGCCGCCGGTGCCATTTCCCAGCGGGCAGCCGCCTTGGATCATGAAGCCGCGGATGACGCGGTGGAAGGTCAGGCCGTTGTAGAAGCCCTGATTGACCAGCTTCTTGAAGTTCTCACAGGTGATGGGGGCAGCCTGCTCGTCCAGCTCGATGTCGATCACGCCGCCGTCTTCCATAGTAATACGAACCATATCGTTAATACTCCTTTTAACTGATAACTGCGCCCTGTATCGGGCCGATGGGCGGGGATTCCGTCCAGTATCAGGAATAGTATATCATAACTCCGGCCGCATTTCCACCATATCCGCCCAAAATCGTTTGGGGCAGTGGGTCATGCGGCCCTTTTCGTTGTGCCGGGCCTTGATCTCCAAGGTATCATAAAACTGCTTCCACAACGCCTGAAACTGCTTTTCCCGCTCGGAGGGGGGCGGCAGCTCCAGCGGAGCCGCCAGCTCCACCAGCTGGGTCTTGTGGTTTTCGTGCAGCAGCACCGCGTTGTGGACGGCATCGTAGATCATGAAATTTTCGTCCGGGAACCGCCCGCAGAAATGGGGCCGCAGCAGGGGCAGAATGTAGTTTTTGGGGTGGATCACCGCCCCCAGCATCCCGTCGTGCTCCTCAAAGCGGACAAAACCCTGAAACTTGTCGATCTCCCAGTTCAGGCTTTTTTCCATTTCATAAAGGGGTGCCACGTCCGGGTGGCCTGCCCGCTTGACCGTGCCCGGCCCCAGCGCGAACGCCAGATGCAAAAACCGGATCAGCAGCAGCTCTTTGTCCTCCCGGCCCGAGAGAAAATCCTTCGCCACAAGGTATTCGGTGTCCGCGCCCAGCTTTTTGCGGAAGCTGGCAAACACCCGCTGCGCCTTGGCGGAGTCGGTTTTGATCTCCCGGATGGGATAGAGAGTGGCCGTCTCCCGCTCCGGCGTCCAGACCGCAAAGGGGATCTCGTGCTGGGCGAAGCTCTCGAACACGCAGCACAGAAAGCCCTCGAAGCTGCCGTCGTAAAGATAGACGACATCGGCATCGTGGAGCTTCCGCGCCGGTCTTACAGGGCTTTGGACAGGCATTGCACAGCCTCCTCCCGGATCATCCGCTGGGCCGTGCGGGGTGCCACGCCCTGCGCGATGAGGGTATCCACTGCCGGCGGCGTGAACATACTCAGCTGCTCGACGCCCCCGCTGAACACATTGGGGTCGATGAGGGCACGGGTGATCCGCTCTCGTCCGGCACTGCCCCGGCCCGGGTGCGCCCCCGCAAAGCCCCGGCAGGTAATAAAATACTGCGCCCGCTTGAGGACGACGCCCATCCGTTTCAGCTCGTCCAGCCCCAGCGTCCCCTGACGCCGGGCGTCCCGGATGCGGCGAGCACTTTTGGGGCCGATGCCCGGCACCCGCAGCAGCATCTCGAAGGGTGCGCGGTTCACATCCACCGGGAACAGCCCATAGTGCTGGATGGCCCAGTTGCATTTCGGGTCAAGATAGGGGTTGAAGTTCTGGTTGTCTTTGTCCAAGATCTCATCCGCCCGGAACTGGTAGAACCGCAGCAGCCAGTCGGCCTGATAGAGCCGATGCTCCCGCAGCAGGGGCGGTTTCGTGTCCAGTGCCGGCAGCCGGGTGTCCGCGCTGACCGGGATATAGGCCGAATAGAACACTCGTTTGAGGCCGTACTTCTGGTACATCCCCTCGGTCAGCTGCAGGATATGATAGTCCGTCTCCGGCGACGCCCCCACGATCATCTGGGTGCTCTGGCCCGCCGGGGCAAACTTCGGGGCCTTGCGGTAGAGGGTCAGTTCCTCCCGGTTGGCCTGCCCGGAAACCGCGATCTGCTTCATAGGCCGGAAGATCGAATGTTTTCCCTTGTCCGGGGCCAGCAGGTGCAGGCTTTTTTCGCTGGGCAGCTCCACGTTCACGCTCAAGCGGTCGGCCAGATACCCCAATTGCTGGATCAGTTCCGGGCTGGCCCCCGGGATGGCCTTGGCGTGGATGTATCCGCCGAAGTGGTACTCTCCCCGCAGCAAACGGAGCACTTTCAGCATCCGCTCGGTGGTGTAGTCGGGGTCCACCAGCACCGCGCTGGAAAGGAACAGGCCCTCGATGTAGTTGCGGCGGTAGAACTCGATGGTCAGCTCCGCCAGCTCCCGGGGCGAAAAGGTCGCCCGCGGCACATCGTTGGACTTCCGGTTGACGCAATAGCTGCAATCAAAGGCGCAGCAGTTGGTCATCAGAACTTTCAGCAGACTCACGCAGCGGCCGTCGGCGGTAAACGCATGGCAGCATCCCGGCGCATAGCAGCTGCCGAGGGTGCCGGCCCGGGCCGAGCGGGACGCGCCGCTGGACGTACAGGCCACATCGTACTTCGCGCTGTCGGCAAGGATCGTGAGTTTTTCCATCAAAGACTGTTCCATGGAGTCACTTTCTTCTTAAAATCACCACTTGGCCTTGGTCTCCACCACGCGGCCCGCGATGTGCAGGTGGTTGAGGTCTTCGCCCTTGATGACCATTTCGTTGTAAGCGGGGTTGAAGGGCTGGAGCACCACGCAGTTGCCCCGCTGGAGATACCGTTTCAGGGTGCCTTCACCCTCGTCGCCGTAGACCAGCACGCCCAGATCGCCGTTTTCCAGCGTATCCTGCTTGTGGACCAGCGCAAGGTCGCCGTCCTGAATGCGGGGTTCCATGCTGTCGCCCCGGACCACCAGATAGAAGTAGTTGGCAGGATCCTTGACCCGGGCGTACTCCTGCCCGTAGTCCTCCTCAAAGGCCAGCGCACCGTACCCGGCCTTGACCGTGCCGATCACCGGGATCAGGCTCTCGGCGTAGTTGCCGAAGAACCGTTCTTCCGGGGTGCTGACGTTGGACACCGGGCGGTACAGCCCCAGCAGGAAGTCTGCCGTGGTATTCAGCAGCTCTGCGATCTTGGCCACCGTCGTGGGGTCCGGCGAAGATTTGCCGCTTTCCCACTTTCCGACCGCCTGCTGGGTAACGCCCAGTTTGGACGCAAGCTCGGCCTGACTCATGCCCTGCTGCTTGCGGCACTTCTTTAAAAGTTCTGAAAACGACATCGTTCTGCACTCCTTTATCTCAGTGGGTTCTGATTTGCAGTTTTATTATACAACAAAAAGGTGTTTCTGTAAAGAGCGACCCCCAAATTCCATCGAAGGAAAGTTGTTGTGCAGGATTTCCCGCCCCACTTTGGGCAGAAATTTCAAAATAGGGCTTGACAGTCCGGTGGAAATCTGGTAAATTAAATAGGCATTCGACACAGCTGTGCCGGACGCCCACGAGGAAACAGATGGAGAGATGTCCGAGTGGTTTAAGGAAGCAGTCTTGAAAACTGCCGTACGGCAACGTACCGTGGGTTCGAATCCCACTCTCTCCGCCATTTTTAATTAAGTGTAACGCACTTTGCTCTGGAGTAGTACTCAAGAGGTCGAAGAGGCGCCCCTGCTAAGGGCGTAGGTCGTCTAAACAACGGCGCGAGGGTTCAAATCCCTCCTACTCCGCCAAGAAAATCCCTCGTAGTTTCGTGGAAACTGCGGGGGATTTTCCACTGTAAATGAATAGCAGAAGTGTCACAGCCCGTGTAAGACTTCACCAGTTGCCTACACGGTTGCCAACAAAAAACAGCCCCAGGGAACCTTTCGGAACCTCGGGGCTGTTGCTATTACTGATTATTTTCTTCTTCCGCCCGCCGCTTCAGTACATCGATTGCCTTACTGACTGCCGCCGGGATGGGCAGGCCCATCAGACCGGCGTTCTCCACGATCGACAGCGCCTCATTGGCCGAAAAGCCGATAACCGCGGCATCTCGCACGAAGGTTGAACCGATGACGGCATCCAGACGGCAGGCCACCAGCACGATCCGCAGGGTCTCGCCCTTGCGGATCAGGCCTTTCCAGCCTGCACGGCTCTCCAACGTGCCAGTCTTAGTTTTGGGGCTGGCATGGAATACGCCTGCGACAATGAGCCCCGTCAGATAGTCGATGGCCATAAAGATGACCAGCGTCTGAAGCGCAGCGTCCCAGCCGCCGAAGTAGGAGGCAACCGCCCCGAAGACAATGCCGATGAAGGCGCAGATTTCGTTTTTCATAGTCCGATTCCTTTCTCAGAGCGTCCAGCGGCTCTTG
>CAVKZS010000015.1:0-6386 GCA_963660925.1 Eubacterium sp. CAG:38
AGCCGGAGAACTCGAGCAGCGGCTGGTTGAACTGAGAACCGATGACGGTATCATCCGCAAACTTGCTGGGCTTCTTGGAGATGTTGGCGACGCAGTAGTCGAAGACTGCCTGCTGGTCGGCCTGGCTGTCCTGCGGGACCATGGCGATTGCCTTGGTCGGGCAGACGGTGACGCACTCGCCGCAGCCCATGCAGTCCAGAGGAGACACAGCCATAACGAACTTGTACTCGTTGGCGGGCTTGTTGTCGCGGCTCTTGGTCTGTGCAGGAGCAGCTGCCAGCTCGTCAGCGGTCAGCTGGAAGGGACGGATGGTTGCATGAGAGCACACGAATGCGCACTGGTTGCAGCCAACGCACTTGGAAGCATCCCACTCAGGAACGTTCACAGCGGTGCCGCGCTTCTCGTATGCAGAAGCACCCTGCTCCCACTCGCCGTTTGCATTGGCGGTGAAGGCAGAAACGGGCAGGCTGTCGCCGTCCATACGAGCGATGGGCTCCATGACGTCGCGGATCTGCTTGACCAGCTCCGGACGGCCGGTGAGAGCCTTGGGAGCGGGATCTGCTTCGGGGTTGGACCAGGATGCGGGGACATCGACCTTGTGGATCGCGTCAACACCAGCGTCGATGGCCTTCCAGTTCATCTCGACAACGTCCTGACCCTTCTTGCCGTAGCTCTTCTGAGCTGCCTGCTTCATGAAGTTGACAGCGTCCTCGATGGGCATAACGTCTGCCAGCTTGAAGAAAGCAGACTGCAGGATGGTATTGGTGCGCTTGCCCATACCGATCTCGATGGCCTTGTCGATGGCGTTGATGGTGTACAGCTGGATGTTGTTGTCTGCGATGTACTTCTTGGCCTCAGCGTTCAGGTGCTGGCCCAGCTCCTCATCGCTCCACTGGCAGTTGATCATGAACACGCCGCCGGGCTTGACATCCTGAACCATCTTCATGCCCATGTGGATGTAAGCGGGGTTGTGGCAAGCCACGAAGTCTGCCTGGTTGATGTAGTAGGGGCTGCGGATGGGCTTGTCGCCGAAACGCAGGTGGCTGATGGTCACGCCGCCGGTCTTCTTGGAGTCATACTGGAAGTATGCCTGAACATACTTGTCGGTATGGTCGCCGATGATCTTGACGGAGTTCTTGTTAGCACCGACAGTACCGTCGCCGCCCAGACCCCAGAACTTGCACTCCTTGGTGCCAGCAGCTGCGGTGATGGGAGCGGGCTTGACTTCCGGCAGAGACAGGAAGGTGACATCATCGGTGATGCCGAGGGTGAAACGCTCCTTCGGCTGATCCTTCTCCAGCTCCTTGAACAGAGCGAAGACGGAGGACGGGGGAGTGTCCTTGCTGCCCAGACCATAGCGGCCGCCGGTCAGAACGACATCGTTCAGGCCAGCCTCACGCAGGGTAGCGGCAACATCCAGATACAGGGGCTCGCCCAGAGAGCCGGGCTCCTTGGTACGATCCAGAACAGCGACCTTCTTGGCGGTCTTGGGCAGGACCTTCAGCAGGGAAGCGGAGACCCAAGGACGATACAGACGAACCTTGACGATACCGACCTTCTCACCCTTTGCATTCAGGTAATCAACGACCTCGTCGGCAACGTCGCAGATGGAGCCCATTGCAACGATGACGCGGTCAGCGTCGGGTGCGCCATAGTAGTTGAACAGATCGTAGTTGGTGCCCAGCTTCTCGTTGATCTTGCCCATGTACTTCTCGACCACTGCGGGCAGAGCGTCGTAGACGCTGTTGCAGGCCTCGCGGTGCTGGAAGAACACGTCGCCGTTCTCGTGAGAACCACGCATCTTCGGGTGCTCAGGGTTCAGAGCCTTCTTGCGGAACTCCGCAACGGCCTCCATGTTGCACATTTCCTTCAGATCTGCGTAATCCCACTTCTCGATTTTCTGGTACTCATGAGAAGTACGGAAGCCGTCGAAGAAGTTCAGGAACGGAACCTTGCCCTCGATGGCGCACAGATGTGCGACAGGGGACAGATCCATGACTTCCTGCACGCTGCTCTCGACCAGCATGGCAAAACCGGTCTGACGGCAGGCCATAACGTCGCTGTGATCGC
The DNA here is from genome assembly GCA_963660925.1 of Eubacterium sp. CAG:38. Lineage (GTDB taxonomy): Bacteria > Bacillota > Clostridia > Oscillospirales > Ruminococcaceae > Faecalibacterium. Next base: position 2,071 of record CAVKZS010000015.1, read on the forward strand.
CGAAGATGTTCAGAGACTGGGTAGCAACGGTACGAGCCGAAACGTCGAAGACGCAGGGCAGCTGCTCCGCAGCGATCTTGTACATATTGGGGATCATCAGCAGCAGGCCCTGCGATGCGGTGAAGGTGGTGGTGACAGCACCTGCACCCAGAGAGCCGTGAACTGCACCGGCTGCACCGGCTTCAGACTCCATCTCGACGACCTTGACCTGATTGCCGAAGATGTTCTTCTGACCGGCTGCAGACCACTGGTCCACAGAGTCGGCCATCGGAGAAGACGGGGTAATGGGGTAGATGGCAGCTACGTCCGTGTAGGCATACGCTACATGGGCGGCAGCGGTATTGCCATCCATGGTTTGCTTTGCTCTAGGCATTTTTCTTCCTCCATTGTTCAGAATTTGGTACCTTTTGCGCGGGGCAATAGCTCCCGCGGGGCCGGAGATCCCCTAAAAGGCACTATTGCTCATATAATATGATAACAAATTCCGTCCGGGTTGTAAATGCAAACCCCCTAGCAAAACGCAACAAAATTTGCCAAATTTTTTTGGCGGTTTTTTACGCTTGTGTATTTTGTAAAATTTTTCTCTGCTGTTTTGGCGGGATAGAACGTTTTCCCCTGTTTTTTCTTAATTTATCCTTAATTTAGAATTGACATTTGTACACAGAATGCCGTAAACTGAAGCTATGCCGATCAACCGGATGGAAAGGACGAAAACGACCATGGATGCAGCTGTACATTACGAAAAAACTCTGACCAGCGAGGTGCTGTTTGAGGGGCGTGTCATTACCCTGACCAAGGACACCGCCCTGCTGGAAAACGGCCAGACCGCCACCCGCGAGGTGGTGCATCATCACGGCGGTGCCTGCATCCTGCCCTACTTTGAGGACGGCACCATCTGCATGGTGCGGCAGTTCCGCTATGCCATGCAGCAGGAATTGTGGGAGCTGCCCGCGGGCAAGCTGGAAAAGGGCGAAGACCCCTTTGAAGCTGCCAAGCGGGAGCTGGAAGAGGAGTGCGGCCTGACCGCCGATGTCTACACCTCGCTGGGCGAGTTCTACCCGACCGTGGGCTACGATACCGAAGTGATCTACACCTGGGTCGCCACCGGCCTGCACGAGACCCGGATGCACCTTGACGCCGACGAATTCCTGACGCCCGACCGGGTGCCGCTGGACAAGGCGTATGCCATGGTCATGAGCGGCGAGATCAAGGATGGCAAGACCATCGCCGGGATCCTGAAGCTCAAGGCTCTGATCGCCGAGGGCAAGCTGTGATCGTATACGAAGACGAAGCCCTCGTCGTCCTGAACAAACCGGCCGGTCTGTCCAGCGAGGGGGAACTCCCGGCCAGACTGCGGGAGCTCTGGGGAGATCCGGACGCTTATGTGGGGGTGATCCACCGGCTGGACACCGGCGTTTCGGGTCTGATGGTCTGCGCCAAAACGCCTGCGGCCGCTGCGGAGCTGAGCCGGCAGGTGACCCAGAGCCAGCAGGCGTATGCGGTGCTGGACGGCCGGGCGGAACCCGACGGAACGGCTGCCCCAAGCCCGGTTTTTGTCAAGAGATACCGGGCTGTGATCGCCGGTGTGCCGGATGAGGATCTTCCGGCTGCGGGCGTCCTGCGGGATCTTCTCTTCAAGGACAGCCGGAAAGGGCGGGTATTCCCGGTGCGCCGCCCCCGGAAAGGGGTGCGGGAAGCGGTGCTGGAATACCGCATTGCCGCCCTCTCTGCCGACCAGACCCGGAGCCTTGCCGAGATCACGCTGCACACCGGGCGGACGCATCAGATCCGGGTGCAGTTTGCTTCCCGGAAGCATCCGCTGCTGGGCGACGGCAAATACGGCAGCCGGGTGAAGGGCAGCATCGCACTGCAAAGCTGCGGGCTTGCGTTCCGGCATCCGGTGAGCGGGGAGAGGATGGAGTTTGTACTGGATCTTCCTGCAGAACTTCCGTGGTCTGCATTTTCAGATTGAACTTTACGCAATGCCAATGCCTCTCCTACTAGGAGAGGTGGCAGCGCGCCAGCGATGACGGAGAGGTTGTACAGAGCAGCCGTGACGTATGCACAGATACAACCTCTCCGTCTGCGTTGCAGACAGCTGTTCCCCTTCTGGCACTTGCGTGCCATCTCCCCCGACCGGGGGAGTCCTTCCTTGTAGGGGAGCCTTTGGCAATGAGGGCAACTTTATGGAGAATCAATACAAAACCGATGCAGAGATCTATGCGGTGCTGGAGCGGGAGATCATTGATCTGACGCTGCGCCCCGGTGCGCTGCTGAGCGAAAATCCGCTTTGCACCCGGTTCGGTGCGCCGCGCTCCATGATCCGGGTGGTCTTGCAGCGTTTGCAGGAGAACGGGCTGGTGAAGATCGTGCCCTACAAGGGAACGACCATCACCCGGCTGAACCGTGACATCGTGGACGAGCTGATCTACGAGCGGACGGCGGTGGAAGCGAAGATCCTGCGGGATTTTGCGCCCCGCTGCACCCCGGAGCAGCGGGCACAGATCCGCCAGCGAGCCGAGGCTTACGATGCGCTGGCGCACGCCGAAACGCCCGATTTCAACAAGCTCTACGAGGCCGACCGCCTGCTTCACGAAACATGGTTTGCCGCGATGGACAAAATGTACCTCTGGCGGACGCTTCAGAATGCCCACGCCGATTACAGCCGTTTCCGGATGCTGGACACCATCACCAGCGGCGGTCTGGCCGAGGTCATCGCCGATCACCACAACCTGATCGACGCCATCGAGCGGTGCGATCTGGCCGCCTTTGAGCCGCTGATGGAACGGCATCTCTACGGCGGCATCCGGCGGCTCGGCTCCAAGCTGACCGGAGAATATGCCGATTACTTTACCGAATGATCCAGCAAAAAGAGACGGAACACCGTGCAGTGCTCCGTCTCTTTTTGTCTGCAATGTTCCCCGTGGAACAATTTGGATTTTCTCAGCCCATGATGCCGGTGATGAAGATCTCGAGGCCGATGCCGATGAGGATCACGCCGCCGAGGATGGACGCCTTGCCCGAGAGCTTGGTGCCGAACTTCTTGCCGATGGACAGACCCGCTTCGCAGATGAAGAAGGTGACGGTAGCGATGATGAGAGAGCAGACCAGAGCCATCAGCCAGCCGTACTCCGAGATGGTGAAACCGACCGACAGCGCGTCGATGCTGGTGGCCACACCCTGCACAAAGAGGGCACCGGCACTCAGCTCGTCGGCTTCCTCGGCCTCTTCGCCCTTGATGCCCTCGATCAGCATTTTGCCGCCGATGTAGCCCAGCAGGATCAGCGCGATCCACGGGACGAATTTTTCAAAGGACGAGAACAGCTCGACGATGGTGTGGACGCAGATCCAGCCCGTCATCGGCATGACGGCCTGAAATACGCCGAAGGTGCCCGCAATTTTGATGCCCTTCGAGCGGGACATATTCGGCTCATGCAGGCCGTTTGCCATCGAGACCGAAAATGCGTCCATGGCAAGGCCGACGCCCAGCAGCGCGCTGTTGATAAAAAACAAGATACTCCATTCCATGATTCTGCCTCCTGATCTGACCGGAATTGGTGGGCGGTAATGTGGGGAGAAATCCCCGCGAGACAAACAAAGACCCGGAATCGGCGCGCTTCGTCCAATTCCGGGTCATTTTTACGATTCATGACTCGATGTGCATGGGCGTTGGTACGCGCGCCAAAACACATGAGTCTCGCATATTAAAGCAAGCCAGACCGCTGCAAACGATCATTATGTTGACTTGCTGCACTCCTGCAAAAAGTGCTTGCTACTCCCCCATGGGTATTTGTGATTGTTCCGTTATTTTATCACATTCCCACAAAGAAGTCTAGGCTAACTTTACCCTCTCAGGCGCATTCGCGCCAGCTCCCCCAAAGTGGGAGCCCTTGGCAGGCCGGGAAAGCCTGCTGAAAACGCATAAAGCTCAATTTTGCGGCAAATGCTGGGCCTTGTTTTTACTCTTCAGTTTCTGCTTCCGGTTTCTCTTCGGCAGAAGCTTCATCAGCAGCTTCCATAGCGGCCAGCTGCTCGGCGGTGGGTTCACCATCGCCTTCCTCGGCCTCGATCTTTTCGGTCTGGGCCTCGTCGTCGTGGTCGGTGCGGGCAAGGACCATCACCTTGTCGTTCTCGCCCAGACGCATGACCCGGACGCCGGAACCGTAGCGGCTCTGGAGCGGGATCTCGTTGGCGTGGAGACGGATGATGATGCCTTCCTGACTGCCAAGCAGAACATCGTCCACATCGTCCACGATCTTGACGGCGGCGACCTTATCCTTGTTCACGTCGTAGTTGCGGATGCCCTTGCCGCCGCG
>CAVKZS010000016.1:0-7409 GCA_963660925.1 Eubacterium sp. CAG:38
CTTGGGCTGGTCACGGAACTGCTGCTGACGGTTCAGCGTCCAGCTGAGCAGCCAGCTGGAATCCTTGACCGTGACGATGCCGCCGGTGACGACATGGCCGCTGAACGGGTCGCGCTTGCAGATCTTCTGGATATAGGGCGGGATCTTGTCGTCCAGCGTGGTGATGGTCGCGCTCTCCCAGTTGGATTCTTCCGGGTTGGAGCAGAACTTCTCGGGATGGCCGAAGGACGGATCCTGTGCGGCGATCTTCTTCCACAGATCCCAGCCGTTGCCCGGCTTGATGGTCGGGTCAAAGCCCGCAGCCTTGTTCTGACTGCCGACGGTGCAGCTCTCGACGCAGCCGCCGTTGGTGATAAAGAGCAGATCCTGCTCGGTCAGGTCGATGGTCTCGACCTCGCCCTTGTGATCGACGGTGATGGAGCTGGCCTGCTTCTTGCCCGGCTTGATGTCGAACTGGACGTCGGTGACCTTGGTCTCATAATAGAACTGGACACCGTGGTCTTTCAGGTAGCTCTCCATCGGCAGGATGATGGACTCGTACTGGTTGTAGCGGGTGAAGCGCAGAGCAGTGAAATCGGGCAGACCGCCGATGTGGTGGATATACCGCTTGAGGTAGAGTTTCATCTCCAGTGCGCTGTGCCAGTTCTCGAAAGCGAACATGGTGCGCCAGTAGAGCCAGAAGTTGGAGGAGAACACCTCATCGTCGAACATATCGGTGATCTTCTTATCCTGTAGCTGCTCGTCCGGGGTGAAGAAGAGCTTCATGATCTCCATGGCACCCTTGTCGGAGATGGCGAACTTGCCGTCGGTATGCGCGTCCTGACCCTGATTCACGGTGGCGCGGCAGAGCGAAGAGTTGGGGTCGGCCTTGTTCAGCCAGTAGTATTCATCCAGCACGCTGGCTCCCTCGGTCTCGAGCGACGGGATGGAGTGGAGCAGATCCCACATGACCTCGAAGTGGTTGTCCATCTCGCGGCCGCCGCGCATCACATAGCCGATGTCGTACTTCATGCCGTCGCAGGCACCGCCGGCAACGGGGTCTTTTTCAAAGATATGGATGCGCTCGCCCTTCATCTGGCCGTCGCGGACCAGATAGCAGGCTGCGGTCAGAGCAGCCAGACCCGAACCAACGATATAGGCCGATTTATGATCGACGCCCTCCGGCTTGCGGGGGTGTGCAAAAGCTTCGTAGTTGCCACTGGAATAATACATACCAAAACCTCCTGATAACGTTTCTTTCTACGGTGCAGCGTCCTGTTTCGCCGACCGCCGTTTCATTGGCCCTAGTATACCCGCAAACCAAGCTCTTCACAACAAACAAAAAACGAGCGGTGTATAAAATTTATACAACTGCCCGCGTTTGCTGGAAATTAAAATTTCAATCTCATCTGGTGCCACACCACGTCGCCGTGGGTGGAGCCGGAAATGCCCTCATCCACAAAGCCGAACTGTGCATAGAAACCGATCAGCCGGTCTTTGCAGGTCAGGACAATGCCCTTCCGCCCGGCGGCCTTGGCGTCTGCCTTGACCTGCCGGAGCAGCTCGGACGCCGCACCGGTGTGCCGCGCCTCAGGTGCCGTGACAACGCTGAAGATCATCTGCCACGCGCCCTTTGGGTCGTGCATCTGGGGGTCATCGTACATCTCATCGGTCAGGTCGGCCTGATTGGTGACAAAGCCGTTGACGAAAGCGCAGATCTTCCCTTCCCGTTCCAGCAGCCAGAAGCAATCCGGATAGATGCTCAGGCGGCCCCGGATGCTCTCTTTGGAGGCACCTTCGGCGGCGGGATAGCCTGCTTCTTCGATCTCGGCCAGCCGGTCAAGGTCGGACATTACCGCATGACGAATCGACATGATACGTTCCCCCTTACTGCTTGGCGGCAGGAGCCACTTCAAAGTCGATCTTGCCGAGGTTGACGTCTGCACGGACGATGGTGATCATCATCTTGTCGCCCAGCGACCAGCTCTTGCCCGAAACAGGGTCGGCCAGACGGACGCCCTCGGTCAGGGTGGTGCCGGAGGGAGTCAGGCTGGACGCAGGCACAAAGCCCTCGACGCCGTTTTCCAACTCGATGAACAGACCGCGCTGGGTCACGCCGGAGATGGTGCCCTCGTAGCACTCGCCCAGATGACGGCGGGCATACTCGGCCTTGTAGCAGTCCTCGGCCTTCCGCTCGATCTGCATGGCGATGACTTCCCGCTCGCTGGACTGCTTGCTGGCCTTCTCCGCAAAATCGGTGTACTTGAGGATGGTGGTCTCCTTGTCCATGCCCTTGAGCACATCGGTCATGATGCGGTGGATGGCAAGGTCGGGATACCGGCGGATGGGGCTGGTGAAGTGGGCGTAGTCCTTCAGCACCAGACCATAGTGGCCCTTGGGCTTTTCCTCATAGAGAGCCTTGGACATACAGCGGAGCATCCCGGTGTTGATGATCTGCTCATAGGGCGTACCGCGCACGCCTTCGAGGATCGCGCTCAGCTCCTTCGGGGTGGGAACTTCTTTTGCAAAGTGATCGTTGATGCCGCAGGCCTGCAGCAGAGCGTGCAGACGCTCCAGCTTTTCGGCGTTTGGCTCCTCGTGGACACGATAAACAAAGGGGATCTGCTTGACCCGGGCAAAGTGGGCCGCGCACTGGTTGGCCAGCAACATGAACTCCTCGATCATGGATTCGCTCTCGCCGGAGGTGCGCTTCTTCACGTCGATGCAGTGGCCGTCCTCGTCGAGGATCAGCTTGACCTCGCCGCTCTCAATGTCCATGCAGCCGCGCTCCTTGCGCAGGCGGGCACGGTGGCCGTACAGCTCCTTCATAGCGGGCAGCTGCTCCAGCACTTCGGCATACTTGGCCTGAATTTCCGCATCGGCAGTACCAGCCAGAAGCGCGTTGATCTCGGAGTACACACCCTTGACCCGGCTGCAGATGACCGACTTGACAAGGCGGTAATCGGTCAGGTTGCCATCCTTGTCCAGACGCATCAGGCAGGAGAACGCAAGGCGAACTTCCTTCTCGTTCAGGCTGCAGATGCCGTTGGACAGAGCCTTCGGCAGCATCGGCACCACCTGATCGGCGTAGTAAACGCTGGTGGCGCGGCTGAACGCCTCGTTGTCCAGCTCGGTGCCGGGCTTGACGTAATTGGAGACATCCGCGATGTGGACGCCCAGCTCAAAGCCGCCCTCGGAGGTGCGGGTCAGGCTGATGGCGTCGTCGATGTCCTTGGTCTCCGCGCTGTCGATGGTGAAGATCGGCAGGGCACGCAGATCCATGCGGCCCTCCATCTCCTTCTCAGAGATGGTCAGGTCCTCGAACTTCTTCGCCTCGTCCCGGACCTTCTCGGGGAAGCGGGTGCGGATGTCCTTGGCGTAGAGCAGAGCCTTGGCGCAGCGTTTGGCCTCGTCCGAGCTGCCAAAGCGCATGGCCACACCCACGCGGTGATCTTCCTGCCGGCTGCCGCGCAGCAGGATCTCCACAGCGACCTTGTCGCCGTCCTTTGCACCGCCCTCGCAGTCGCGCATCAGCTGCATCGAGATGGCCGGGCAGTCGTCCGGCACGAACTTGAGCCGGCCCTCGATCCGGCGGACGGTACCCACCAGATCGTTCTTCTCGGTCAGGATGGCGAGGATCTCGCCCTCGTCGCTGCCCTCCACCCGGGGATGGGCGAACTTTTCAACCAGAACGTCGTCGCCGGGCATTGCGCCGCGGGTGAACCGGCCCGGGATGAAGATATCGCTGGTGCCGTCCTCCAGCATAACGAAGGCAAAGTTCTTGCCCAACTTGACCACCTTGCACAGCAGGGCTTTCTCGGCCCGGCCGGACCGGACGGTGAAGAACACGCCCTGACGCTGGCAGATCACGCCGTCGTGTACCAGCGCATCCAGTGCCTCCATCACCTTGCGGTCTGCGCCGCGGTCCCCGCCGAACTTGGACTTCAGATCCTTGACGGTGCAGGGCTGGTTCTGGATGGAGTGTTCAATTTTCTCACGAAGTGCCATAAATTTTCTTTCTCCTTGCTTCCATGGCGGCCCCTCCGCCGGGGGCCTGCCTTACCATTTGCGGGCACATTCCCGCACTTCCCTCAAAACAGAAAAACAGCCCCGTTCACTCACGGGGCTGCGGCGTATGCTCAAGCCAGACGACTTGCAAACACGCAGGCCAGAATCGCCACCACAAAGAAAACGATGCCGGCGATGCGGGTCACCTTGGCCAGCATCTGATCCGCGGGGGTCAGGCGGGCGTTGTTCGCACCGTAAGCACTGCCGTTGATGGCACCAGAAAGGCCTTGGCCGTGGGTGTGCTGCATCAGAGTCAGTACAATGATGACAGCCGAGACGATCAGCAGAATAACGCCGCCGACAATTTCAATAGCAGACATGGATCAAAACGCTCCTTTTATTACGATCTATTTCAGATCAGCATACAAATACAAGGATATGTTATCATACTCCCGCCCAAAAAGCAAGCGAAAACCCGCTTTTTGCGTTCAAAACTGCAAAATGGCCAGCGCATCGCACACCCGGGCAAACACCGCCGCACTGGACAGGGCCGGGTCGGTCTGGCCATCCTGCAGCACCACAATGGTCCAGCGGGGAGCCTCTGCCGGGTAAAAGCCTGCGAACCAGTAGTTTTTCAGCTCCGTTCCCTCCGCAAACTGCCCGGTCTGGGCCGTGCCGGTCTTGCCGCCGGAAGTGCCCGTTTCGGGTGCAGCTTCGTGCCCGGTGCCCTCGGCCACCACCCCGGCCAGAAGCTCCCGCAGCCGGGCGGCGGTCTGCCGCGAGAACGCCCAACCTGCCCTCCGGTGCGCAAGCGGTGTCTGCTCTTCCCCGGTCGTTTCGTCCAGAATGCAGTCGAGAATCTGCGGCATCCGGAAGTTTCCGTCCGAGGCGATAGCGTTCATCATTCCGGCGATCTGCAGCGGCGTTGCCAGCAGCTCTCCCTGCCCGAAACAGAAGTTTGCATACTGCCCGCTGGAAATCAAGCTTTCTGCATCCGGCAGCTTCCCGGCCGCCGTACGATACGTTTCGGTCAGCCCGAGGGCTTTCCCGAAGCCCAGCCGCGCGGCCATGGCCCGCACCCGCTCTGCGCCAAGCTCCTGCCCCAGCCGGATGAAATATCCGTTGCAGCTCTTTTCCAGCGCGGCGGCGAGGTCTACTTCGCCGTGGGGGATGCCGCCCGCGCACCGGAACACCTGCCCGTCCACCGTGAGATAGCCCGGGCAGTTGTAAACAAGGCCGCTCTGCCCTGCTTCCAGTGCAGCCGCCGCCAGTACCGGTTTGAACACCGACCCCACCGCGTAGCTCTGGAATGCCCGGTTCACCAGCGGGCTGTTTTCCGCGTCCAGACTGGCCGAGACGTTTTCGGGGTCGAATCCCGGCAGGCTGACGCAGGCGCGGACTTTTGCACTGGCGGTATCCAGCACGATGACGCAGCCGCTTGTCATGGTCTGGGCGGCCGCGGCTTCCGCCGCCCGCTGGATCTCCCGGGAGATGGTCAGCCGCACGCCCTGCGCCCCGCTGTCCTCCCGGAGCAGCTGCGGCTCTGCCCCCGCCCGGAGTTTTCCCTGTGCGGTCACACTGCACTGGATGGTATCTCCCCTGCCGGTGCCGGTCAGAATCTCGTCAAACACCGCCTCCAGACCGGCCACGCCGTTTCCATCGCCGCCGCAGTAACCCAGCAGATGCGCACAGAGAGGTGCCGCCGCATACCGCCGGGCAAGCGGATAACAGGTCACCCCCATCGGTGAAACGTCCGCGTTCACTTCCACGAGAAAGGGCGCGATCGCGTTCCGCTTTTGATAAAGCATGGCCTGCCCCGCCGCATCGGTATAGGGGTAAAGCCGGGCGTAGCTGTCTGTCCCGGGCAGGCAGAGCGCATTCCATTTTGTTTGCAATCCGGTCAGAAGATGCCCCTCGCAGTCGTAGAAATTCCCGCGCCGGGCCGGAAGCGACAGGGTGACAACGCTCTGCGCCGCTGCCCGCGCCGCGTAAAGCGAGTTTGAGCAGAGCAGAAACAACCGGCAGACCACCACCGCGAACCCCAGCAGCAGCCCGCCGTAGAGGGCCAGCACCCGTTTTCCGGACAACGAAAACTCCCCCCTTCCGCCTTTTCCTTAACGGTAGTATGGAGCGGAACGAGGGAGTTGATGCACGTTATTTGCCGCAGATGGTCTTTACCAGCTCCCCGGCGCGGGCGGCATCCTGCGCAGTAGCGGAACTGGCATACCGTGCTTTCAGATAGAGCTGGCGGAGTTCTGCTTCGGCGGCATAATCCATGCCGCTGGCGCGGCCTGCGATGTCCAAGCTGGTGTCGCTGGGCTGAACGGTCACGCTGTGCTTGCCGCAGTAATCGAGGTAAGTGCGGTATTCCCGGCGGACGCGCTCGTTGGGGCTGAGGAAAAAGCCCGGCCAATGACGGCGGCTCGTCACCGTCGATGCCCGCTTCTGGACCTCTGCACCAGCGGCCTGTACTTTGGCTTTCGGGCGGCGGATGAACTTCAGCAGAACGGCCACCAGAAAGATCACCGCCAGAACGCCAAGAATCACTCCGCCAATGAGCGACCCGTTGATGGGTGCGACTTCGGCCATCTCCTGCATCCGGGACGCCGCATTGTGGAGTATCCTCTGATTTTCACTCTGCTTGTCCCCCAGAAGGGACAGCACCGATATGATCAGTCGAAAACTCACAATAAACAACCAGAGCAAAATGCTTCCCACGACCCGGAGAAGGTTCAGCAAAATGGGCACCAGTCCACCAAAATAGACCGCGCCCGCCGCCGACGCGACACCGTTCGTGACCCCTTCCCGGCTGAGCAGGAAGGCCAGTGCACACACCGCCGCCAGCAGTCCGCCTGTCACCGCGAGGTACTTCGGCGAAGTGTAGACCGCCGGGCTTTGCCGGAGCGTCCGCATCAGAAAGACCCGGAGCATCAGCACAATGATCGCCATCGGGAGCGAGCCGTACAAGATCGCGTCATGATTCCACGCCACACCCAGCACCAGCGCGAAGGCCGGGTAGATCTTCCAAAGCCATCGAAAGCCGTCCACCTGCTGATCCCAGCTGAGGGCAAAATCGCCCCGTCCGGCCGACCAGATGACATACGCCGCCATCGGGAGATACGCAGCTTTCTCCGCCAGCGTCCCCGGAAGCAGCAGCCCCAGCAGGCTGGCAAGGCCGCAGAGGGTCTGCATCGGCTGTCGGCCCTCAAAATGAGAGGCAAGTGCAAAGCAGACCGCCGCGAAAATCACATCGAAAAGCGTTATTGTTCCGCCAAAGCAGGCCGTCGCATAGCCCGCAAAGGCCGCATAGAACGCAAGGTCTGCCCCCATGCGCAGACCCCGAAGAAGCATCATCACGGCTGCTCCACCTCCTATTACAATAAATATGGAACCGGATATAGCAGCCAGCTATATTCCATTCC
>CAVKZS010000017.1:0-29844 GCA_963660925.1 Eubacterium sp. CAG:38
GCCTGAATTCCAGAAATTTTCTCAAATTACTGCTTGACTTTTATTAGCAGGTCTGTGCAGATGGGTTTCCCCCAGTCTACCACAGAATAGAAGTTCTTGCAATTTTGTGGTACAATGAACACAGATTTTTTCACAATGGGAGGCGCGTATGCTCAAACTGGTTTTAGGAGGCTCGGGCAGCGGCAAGACGACCCTGCTGTATGAGCAGATCAAGGCGCGGGCCAAGGCGGGCCGGCGCAGCATCCTGCTGGTGCCGGAGCAGTTTACCTCGGCCACCGAAGCCCGCATCTACCGGGAGCTGGGCGATGCGCTGTCCGGCATGGTGGAGAGCTTTTCGTTCACGAGTCTGGCCGAAAAAATCCTCTCCGCCGAGGGCGGCGCGGCCGTGCAGACCCTGACCGACGCAGGCCGGGCGGTGCTGGTGCGCCGTGCGCTGGAAGAGCTGCAGGACAATGTGCATTACTATTACCGCCACCGCCGGAGTGCGGCCTTCTGCCAGATGGCGTCTGAGACCATCGACGAGCTGAAAAGCGCGGGGCTTTCGGGGCAGCAGCTGGCTGTCCTCGCCCAGAACTGCGGGGCCGAGAGCGGAAAGCTGGCAGAACTGGCATTGATCTTCCAAGGGTATGAAACCCTGCTGGCCCGCACCGGCATGGATCCCGCCGACCGGCTGGAACTGGCCGCAGTCCGGCTGGAAGATGCCCTTGCCCGGCGGGAACTGCCCGCGTTCCTCAAGGAACGGGAAGTGTTCATCGACGAGTTTGATACCTTCAATGCGCCCAAAAAGCGTCTGATGGGCGCGATGCTGGCGGCTTTGCCCACGGTCACAGTGGCCCTCTGCGACGACGGCACCCCCATGACGCCGGGGGATCTGAGCTTGTTCTCGGGCGCAAAACAGGTCGCCGCCCAGTTGCGGCAGTTGGCCCGGAAAAACGGGGCCGAGGTCGCCGCGCCGGTGCTCCTCCGCCGGGATGTCCGGCACAAAGACGCTCCCGGGCTGGCGGCATTGACCGAGATCTTGGAAACCGGCAGCTGTGCACCGCTGGACGAGCCTGCCGCCGAAGTAAAGCTCTTTGCGGCCCCCAGCCGGGAGGAAGAGGCCCGCGCCGCCGCCGGTGCCATCCGCCGCCTGATGCGGCAGGGCGTCCGCTGCGGGAAAATCGCGGTGGTCTGCCGCGACATCGCCAAGTACCGTGCCGCGGTGCGATACGAGTTCCGGATGGCCGAGATCCCGCTCTACTGCGACGAGCCGACCACGCCCGAGTTCAGTGCACCGGCCGCCGCCGTCAAAGCACTGCTGGCACTGGCCCGGGGCGCAGAGATGACCGAACAGCTGACCGCCCTCGCCAAGACCGGCCTTTGTGCACTGACCGAAGAACAGGTCTGCGCCCTCGAAAACTACGCCTACACATGGTCGCCTACCGCCGCGGCGTGGCGGGAACCCTTTGAGAAAAGCCCGCAGGGATTCGGCGGGCGGGAGCTGACTGCCGAGGATATTGCAAATCAGAAGGCGGCTGAGGAGGCCAGAAAACTGCTGATCGACGCCGTGGACGAACTGCGCGGCAAGGTGCGGAGCGCGAACGCCGAGCAGATCAGCCGGGCCATTTACTTCTGCCTGAAAAAGCTGGGCGCGGAAGAACAGCAGGCCGCGCAGGTCGAAGCCATCCGCGCTGAGCGGGGCATCCCGGCGGCAGAGGAAGCCGCCCGGGAGTGGAACGTGGTCGTGGGCCTGCTCAACGAGATGGCCCGGCTGCTGGACGGCCAGACTGTGACGGTGCCGGAGTACGAAGATCTGTTCAGCCTGCTGCTCCGGTCGTCGGATCTGGGGCACATCCCCCAGACCTTGGATGCGGTGGTCCTCGCCAGCGCGGGCAAGATGCGGCTGGACGACCCGGATTACGTCTTTGTGCTGGGGCTGGCCGAGGGCGAGTTCCCCACCGCCCCCGGCGAGAGCGGTCTGCTGACCCACGCCGACCGGGACGCGCTGATGGCCAACGAGATCGAATTGCCCGACTGCTTTGAGAACCGGGTCGTCCGGGAGCAGGTCTGCTTCTACAAGGCCCTCACCGCCCCCGCCAAGGGTCTCTGGATGAGCTGGCCCAAGGGCGCGGGCCTGACCCTCTGCGCCGCGCTGGAACCCATCGTGGACGCGCTGGACCCCCAGCCGCCGGTGCTGGAACTGCCCGACCTTGCGGCCACGCCCGCCGACGGGCTGGATTGTCTGGGCGGCGGCTGGCCCCTGACTGACACCGAGCGCGCCAGCCTGACCGAGGCTCTGCGCACGCCGGAGGAAGCCGAACCTGAGGGCCTTGCCCTCCTGCGCCGGATGGCGGAGAACCCGCCCCGGCAGATCAGCGACCTCGACGCACTGGAAAGCCTGCTGGGGCGGCGGCTCCGGATCTCGCCCAGCCAGCTGGAAAAATATTATACCTGCCGGTACGGGTACTTTCTGCAGTACGTTCTGGGCCTGAAACCCCGCCGCCGGGCCGAGCTGAGTGCCGACCAGAGCGGCACCCTGATGCACTGGGTGCTCCAGATGGCCCTCGACCCCAACCCGGGCGAGGACAACCCCTGCGCCCGGATGATGGAACCCTTCACCGAGCTGGACGACGAGGCCATTGCGACGCTGGCGTCTATGCTGGTGGACGAATACGCCAGACGCTATCTGCCAGAGGACACCGCCCGCTTTGCCTATCTGCTTTCCCGCCTGAAAAAGAGCATGACCAGCCTGCTGTGCTACCTGCGGGATGAACAGCGGCAGAGCAGTTTCCGCCCGGTGGCCTGTGAGTTGAAGATCGGCGGCGGAGAGGATGCTGTGCCTGCGCAGGTGTATCACCTGTCGGACGGGCGGACCGTCCAGCTGATCGGCACCGTGGACCGCGCCGACCAATGGGTGGAAGAGGACGGCACCCGCTGGGTGCGGGTGGTGGACTACAAGACCGGCTCGAAAAAGCTGGATCTGAAAGAAGTCTACTGCGGCCTTGACTGCCAGATGCTCCTGTATCTGTTCAGTCTGACAAGAGACAAGAGCGGACGCTTTACCGGCGCGGAACCAGCCGGCGTGCTCTATCTGCTGGCCGACCCCGCCCCGGAGACCACCACCCGGAACAAAGCCGCCCGGAGCGTGGAATATAAGATCGACGGCTTGGTGGTGGACGAGCCCCGGGTCTTTGACGCCATGGATGCGGACGAGACGGGAAAGTATCTGCCCTTCTCCTTCCGGAACGGCGCACCCAGCCCCTACCAGAAGGACAAGCGGGCCGACATCGCCAAGCTGAACCGGATCGAGCTGCATCTGGACGACCTCGTGACCCAGATGGGCGAACAGCTCTATGGCGGGCAGATCGCCGCCGCGCCGCTGGTGACAGGCCGAAGCCCCTGTCAGTGGTGCGATTACGGTTTCATCTGCTGCCACGAGACGGGCATCGGCGAACGGGCACTGGATGCCCCCGCCAAGCCCTTTGAACCCGAAGAGACGAAGGAGGAAGAGCCGTGAGCGAACCCAAATGGACCAAGGCCCAGCGTGCCGCCATCGACGACCGGGGCGGTGCGCTGCTGGTGAGTGCCGCCGCCGGAAGCGGCAAGACCGCCGTGCTGACCGAGCGGGCCGTCCAGCTCATCACCGACCCGGTGCGCCCGGCAGACGCCGACCGTCTCCTGATTGTCACCTTTACGAATGCGGCTGCGGCAGAGCTTCGCGCCCGGATCGGGCAGGCCTTGCTCCGCCGCAGCCAGCAGGAGCCGGGCAACGCCGCCCTCCGCCGCCAGCGGATGCTGCTCCAGCGGGCACCCATCTGCACCATTGACGCCTTTTGTCTGGACCTGCTGCGCAAGCACTTTCAGGCGTTGGACATCCCGCTCGACTTTTCCCCCGCCGACCCCGGCAGTGTGGAAATTCTGCGGGAATCGGCCCTTTCTGAGACGCTGGAAGCGGCCTATGGCGACCCGGATTTCTGCGCTTTTGCCGATCTCTACGGCAAGGGCCGCACCGACCGCGCCGCCGGGGAAACGATTTTACAGGTCTACGATTTCCTCCGCGCTCTGCCCGACTACGACCGGAAACTGGACGAGTGGCTGGCCCCATGGAAGCAGGAAAACGGCTTTGCTTCCACCTGCTGGCACGATCTGCTGCTGGCCGATGCCGCCCGCTGTGCCAAAGCCGCCCGCGAACTGCTGACGGCGGCCTTGGACGACTGCAAAGTGGATTTTGTCGAAGCACAGGCCGACGCGGACGCCAGCAAAAAGACCGCCGCCGCCAAAGCGAAAGCGGTCGCTTCGGTGAACGAGAAATTTGCCGAACCGCTGGAACGGCTGGAATCCGCCCTGACCCTGCTGGGCGAGGTGGAGCAGCTGGCGCAGGCCGGGGCATGGACGCCGCTCTACGACAAGCTGACGCCCTACGTCCTCGGAATGACCGACTCGCCGGGGCTGAAAAACCTGAAAAAGCGGCTGACCGGTGAGCACAAAGCCGCCGTCAAGACCCGCGCCGACGAAGCATCGGCCCTGTTCGGGCAGATCATGGAATTGATCTCCTGCAGCGAGGACGAAGCCGAGGCTGACCGCAAAGCGGCACTGCCCCGCCTTTCGGCCCTGTTTGCGGCGGTGCGGGATTTTGACGCCCGGTTCTCGGCCAAGAAGCGGGAGCGGAAGCTGCTGGAATTCAGCGACTTCGAGCATTTTGCCCTGAAACTGCTGCGGAGTGCGGACGGCACGCCTACACCCCTCTGCGAGAGCATCCGCCAGAATTACGCCGCTGTCATGGTGGACGAATATCAGGACACCAACGCCCTGCAGGACGCGCTCTACCGGTGCCTTGCGACGCCGGCGGGGGATAACCTCTTCCTCGTGGGCGACCTGAAACAGAGCATCTACCGGTTCCGGCAGGCCGACCCCAGTATCTTCCGGGAAAAGATGGACCGCTGGCCGATGCTGCCCGGCGAAACCGCCCGCCCCTATCCGGAAGAGGGCACGCCGGGCCGGGATGCACTGTTGGCATTGGACGCCAATTTCCGTTCGGCCCCGCAGGTGGTGGAGGGAATCAATTTCCTCTTTGAACAGCTCATGACGCCTCAATTAGGCGATACGGCCTACGGCGACGGCCAGCGGTTGGTCTGCGGTGCCCCCGGCGAATATGAGGGCGGCGTGGAAGCGCACTTCCTGCCCGACGATGCCGCCGAGACCGACGCGGCATGGATCGCCGGGCAGATCAAAGCCATGCTGAACGCCCGGATGCCGGTGCGGGAGGGCAGCACCACCCGGCCCGTCCGGTACGAGGATTTCTGCATCCTGCTGGCGGCGCGGGGCGACTTTCCGGCCTACACCGAGGCACTGGCGCGGGAGAACATCCCGGTCTACGCCGACGCCCGGGAAAACCTGCTGGACGCGCCCCACATCCGGCCGTTGATCGCCCTGCTGCGGGTCATCGACAACCCGGCGCAGGACATCTATCTGGCGGCGGCCATGCTCGGCCCGCTGTTCGGCTTCACCGACGACGACCTCGTGCGTCTCCGCGCCCAGAGCGCGAAGATGGCGGAAGAAATGCAGAAGTCGGAAGAAGCCGACCCGCCGGAGGGTGCATCTGAAACAAAACCCAAGCCCAAGCGGAAAATGAGCTTGTACGGGGCACTGCTGCTGACCGTTCAGAGCGGCGGACAGGATGAATTTACCGAGAGGGTGAAAGCATTCTATGCCCGGCTGACCGAACTGCGCCGGATGGCGCGGAGCGTGCCTACCGAGCAGCTTCTCGAAGAGATCTTTGCCTCCACCGGCTACCTCGCCGCACTGGGCGCGATGGAAAACGGCACCCGCCGCCGGGAGGACGCCCGGCGGTTTGCGGCGTTCTGTGCCGGAGCGGGCAGCGGCGGCATCTCGGCTCTGGTGCGGGCCATCGACGCGGCGGCACTGGCCGGTTCCACCGGACAGGATACGGTGCCCGGCGGTGCCCGGCCCGGCTGCGTCAGCATCATGACCATCCACCGCTCCAAGGGTCTGCAGTTCCCGGTGGTGTTCGTGGCCGACACCGGGCGGCGGTTCAACGCCATGGACACCCGCCAGCCCGTTTTGCTCCACCGCAATTACGGCGCGGGCCTGCGGCTCCGGCCTGAAGCAGGCGAGGGGGCCTACAAGACCGCGGCTTATACTGCCCTCTCGAATGTCCACGGGCAGGAGATGCGGAGCGAACAGATGCGGCTGCTCTACGTTGCGCTGACCCGCGCACAGGATAAGCTGATCCTGACCGTGCCCCTCGGCATCAGCAAGACGGTCAACCCCTTTGCCCGGGCTGCGGCCTTCCTCGCTGCAGGAGCGGGGGAGACCCTGAACCAGCAGGCGAACAGCTTTGCCGACTGGCTGCGGGCCGCGCTGCTGGTCCATCCCAACGGCGGCCCGCTCCGCCGTCTGGCAGGGAACCTCGAACTGCCCTTTGCGGACACCAAGAGCAGCATCGTAATCCAGATCCCGGAACCGGATGCAATCCCGGCGGAAGAAACAGAGACGGAGATCGAACAGCCGGAAGCACCCGAAGCCGCCGCTGACCCGGAACTGGTGGAGACGCTGCGGCAGGGTTTCCGCTGGAAATACCCGGCGGCAGCACTGGCGGCGGTGCCTGCCAAGGTCAGCGTGACCAGCATCGTCCACAAGGCGGAGCAGACCACGCTGGAACGCCCGGCCTTCCTCTCGAAAGATGGCCTGACCGCCGCCGAGATGGGCACCGCCCTCCATGCCTTCCTCGAGCACGCGGACTTTGCGGCTCTGGCTGAGGCGAAGCAGGGCGGCGAGGATGCCCTCTGCGCGGCGATTCTGCACGAACGCCAGCGGCAGGTAGACGCCCAGCTGACCCCGCCCGAGATCGCGGAAAAGCTGGACATCGGAAAGATCCGCCTCTTTGTGGAGGACGAAGCCTTTGCGAAGATCTGCGGGGCCGAACAGGTGCTGCGGGAGCTGGACTTCATCACTGCCCTGCCCGCTGCGGCGGTGCTGGCCGCGCAGGGCGATGCGCCCGAAACCGGCACGCTGGCGGGCGACGCGCAGGTGCTGGTGCAGGGCATTGCCGACCTTGTGCTGGTCTACCCGGATCACCTCGAGCTGCTGGATTACAAGACCGACCGGCACAAGACCGAGGCCGACTTCCTTCGCGCTTACCGCGCCCAGCTCAACCTCTATGCCCTCGCCATCGACAAACGGTTCGCCCCCAAAAAGATCACTTACAAGGGAATCTACTCCTTTGCATTGAACCGGCTCATTGAAGCATAAAGTAAGAGTGCAAGGCCCGATAGACGCTCTTGTTGACCGGCCTGCCAAGGGCTCCCACTTTGGGGGAGCTGGCCGCGAAGCGGACTGAGAGGGTGAGGCCGTTGAAAAATTAGATTTTTCGTAGAAAAGTGCTTGACACGGCACGCAGAGTGTGGTAAACTGACCGGGTAAAGAAAGCAGCTACGGCCCGTGCCGCGCTCGCCTTGTGAGGGTCCGAATCCTCCGGGCTATACCAAAACGCATCGGTTCTCTTGGAACGGAGTGCGTGCTTGTGTGAAATTTTGCGCGGCTGCCCTGAAAGATGGGCGGCCGCGTTTTCTATGCCAAAATGGCAACACTATGGATTATTGTTTGGAGGTGCATTCATTATCGCTACCGCTGGAAAGTCGAAGGAACTGGAGATCAACGGTCAGATCCGTGATCGTGAGGTTCGCCTGATCGGAGTTGACGGCGAGCAGAAGGGTGTGGTCAGCATTCAGGTGGCCATGCGCGCTGCTGAGGAGGCCGGGCTCGATCTGGTCAAGATCGCACCGCAGGCTGTGCCGCCTGTGTGCAAGGTGCTGGATTACGGCAAGTACCGTTTCGAGCAGCAGAAGAAGGAAAAGGAAGCCAAGAAGAACCAGAAGGTGGTCGAAGTCAAAGAGACCCGCCTCTCGCTCAACATTGACACCAACGACTTCAACACCAAGCTGAACCAGACGGCCAAGTTTCTGGCTGCTGGCCACAAGGTCAAGGCTTCGATCCGTTTCCGTGGCCGCGAGATGGCGCACAGTGCACTGGGTGCCGACGTGCTGAAACGCTTTGCCGAGGCTCTGCCTCAGGCAAGCATGGATAAGCCGCCGGTGCTTGAGGGCCGCACGATGTCCATTCTGCTGATCCCGAAACCCAATAAGGACTAACTTTAGGAGGAAACTCAAATGGCTAAGATGAAACTGAAAACTCATTCCGGCGCAAAGAAGCGTTTTAAGCTGACCAAGAACGGCAAGATCAAGCGCGGCCACGCATTCCGCAGCCACATCCTGACCAAGAAGACCACCAAGCTGACCCGTGGTTACCGTCAGCCCAGCTACGTTGACAAGACCAACGCAGCTACCATCAAGAGCATGCTGCCCTACGCCTAAGTGCGAGCCGCAGGCAAAGACATTCTACGAGAGATAACTAAAGGAGATATATAAAATGGCACGTATCAAGGGCGCAACCATGACTCACAAACGTCGTAAGAAGATGCTGAAGCTGGCCAAGGGCTTCTATGGCTGCAAGAGCAAGCACTTTAAGATGGCCAAGCAGCAGGTCATGAAGAGCGGCAACTACGCTCTGGCTGGCCGCCGCATGAAGAAGCGTCAGTTCCGCAACCTGTGGATCTGCCGCATCAACAACGCAGTTCGTCCTCTGGGCATGAACTACTCCACCTTCATGGCTGGCCTGAAGAAGGCTGGCATCGAGCTGAACCGCAAGATGCTGTCTGAGATGGCTATCAACGATCCCAAGAGCTTTGCTGCTCTGGTCGAGACCGTGAAGAACGCCTGATTAGATTAAAAGATGAGACGCTCGCGCATATTACGCGGGCGTCCATTTTGTATCCGGAGCTTTTCGCGGCGGGCAAATATCACATTCAGGGCTGCGCCCTGCCGCGAAGGAAAACGATGTGGCAGACGCGGCCCTTTTTTGGATTTTTGGGATGTTTATGGAAAAGATAACCAGCCGCGAAAACGCGAAGATCAAATACGCCTGCCGCCTGTCCGCCTCGGCTGCGTTCCGCCGCAGTGAGGGCCGCTTTCTGGCCGAGGGGCGGAAACTCTGCCCCGAACTGGCGCGGGGAGCCGAACTGGAGACTCTGTTCTGCACCGAAACGGCACTGGAAAAATGCCCGGAGCTGGCCGAACTGCCCGGCGAACACTATCTGGTGGAAGATCATGTGGCCGACAAACTGGCCGACGTGGGCACCCATCAGGGGGTGTTCGGGGTGTTCCGCACGCCGGTGCATACTCTTGACGAAGTAACGACCGGCGGCCGGTACCTCGCCCTCGAGCGGGTGCAGGACCCGGGCAATGTGGGCACCCTGCTGCGCTCGGCGGCGGCATTCGGCTTCGACGCGGTCATCCTCAGCGATGGCTGTGCGTCGCCCTTTGCCCCCAAGACCCTCCGGGCGTCCATGGGGGCTGCTGTCCGCATCCCGGTCATTGAGGCCGGCTCCATGCCGGAGACGGTGGCCGCACTGCGGGCCAAGAAGATCACCTGCCTTGCGGCGGCTCTGTATCACTCCGAGCCGTTGAGTGCGGTGTCGTCCCGCTATCCGGACGGCGTCTGCGTCGTCATCGGCAGCGAGGGGCAGGGCCTGACCGATGCCACCATTGAAGCCTGCAACGCGGCCGTCCGCATCCCCATGACCGACCGGGTCGAGAGCCTGAACGCCGGCATTGCCGGCAGCATCCTGCTCTGGCATTTCCGGGAGGAAAGCCTGTGACCGGCCCGGACCCGGCGCAGACCAGCTTCTTTCCGCCGGAACCTGCACCTGATCCGCTGCTCTGCTGGCTCTGGCTGGCCCATACGCTGGGGGCGGCAAGCTCCCACGCGGGCCGGGTGCTGGATGCCTTCGGCGGTGCGCAGGAAGCGTGGGAAGCACGCGGCTCGGATGCCTTCCGGCAGGCGGCGGGGGTTCCGGCGGCACAGCGGGCCAATCTGCCCGACAACACGCCGGAATATTACCGTGCCTTTGCCCGCCGGTGCGAGGCGCGGCAGATCCGCATCCTGACCTACGACGACCCGGACTATCCGCTGGCCTTTTCCCGCATTCCCGATATGCCGCTGGTGCTCTACTGCACCGGCGACCCGCGCTGGCTCAATGAGCCGGGGGCGGTCGGGATGGTCGGGAGCCGCCATCCCACCGAGTACGGCCTGCAGGCGGCCGCCGCGCTGGGCGGCGAACTGGCGAAAAACGGGGCGGTCATCGTCAGCGGTCTGGCCGACGGGCTGGACAGCGCGGGGCACTATGCCGCGGTGCGGGAGAACAGCCCGACCATCGGTGTGCTGGGCGTCCCCATCGACAAGACCTACCCGGCGTCCAACCGGGAGCTGCGCCGGAAGATCGAGCAGAAGGGCTGCGTCATCAGCGAGTACCCGCCCGAAAGCACTTCGGTGGGGCGGAACGGCTTTCTGCAGCGCAACCGGCTGATCGCGGCCCTCGCCTCGGCGTTGGTCGTGGTGGAAGCACAGGAAAAGAGCGGCACCATGTCCACGGTGGCTCATGCCGAACGGTATGGCAAGCCGGTGTTCGCGGTGCCGGGCAGCATCTTCTCGGCAAACTCGGCGGGGACGAACCGTCTGCTCCGGGAGGGCCGTGCCCGCGCGGTCTGCAAGGGGGGAGATCTGTTCGGGACGCTGGGCCTGCGCCGGAATGCGGCGGCAGTACCGGCACCCCGGACGGAACCGGCCCCCATGGACGACCGGGAACGGAAAGTACTGGCCTGCATCGGTGCTCAGCCCCGCGGGGTGGAAGAACTGGGGGCGTTGAGCGGCCTGCCGACGGCGGTGCTGCTGGGGGTCCTGATGAAACTGGAACTTTCGGGCCGGGTGCTCTGTCAGCCCGGCAAACGGTATATTCTGCGCTGAGATGCGCAAGATGAAGAGAGATTAGCCCTCTCAGTCAATGCCTTTGGCATTGCCAGCTCTCCCAAAGGGAGAGCCCTTGGCAGGCCGGGCAGCAAGAGCTTCGGACGAAAACAGCCGGGCCCTGCGGCCAAGGGCAGGCGGAGGGGTTCATATAGATAGGAGAAAACTATGTCGAAACTGGTGATCGTGGAGTCGCCTGCAAAGGCGAAGACCATTGGCAAATATCTGGGCAGTGATTACGAGGTGACGGCCAGCATGGGCCACATCCGGGATCTGCCCGCGTCCCAGCTGGGAATTGATGTGGAGCACGACTACGCGCCCCAGTACATCAGCATAAAGGGCAAGGAAAAACTCATCAAGGAACTCAAGAACAAGGCCAAGCATTCGGACGGCGTTCTGCTGGCGACCGACCCGGACCGCGAGGGCGAAGCGATCAGCTGGCATCTGGCCAACATTCTGGGGCTGGACCCCCACGAGCCCAACCGCGTGACCTTTGACGAGATCACCAAGAAGGGCGTGCAGGAGGGCATGGCCCATCCCCGCGCCATCGACGAGGATCTGTTCAACGCACAGCAGGCCCGCCGTGTGCTGGACCGTCTGGTGGGTTACAAACTCAGCCCCTTCCTCTGGCGGAAAGTCCGCCGCGGCCTGTCGGCAGGCCGTGTCCAGAGTGTGGCCGTCCGCCTGATCGACGACCGCGAGAAGGAAATCGAGAACTTCAAGCCGGAAGAATACTGGAATGTGGACGCCACCCTCGGGGCCGGCCACAAGAGCTTCACGGCGCGTCTGGCCGCGGATTCCACCGGCAAGAAGCTTCTGCCGAAAAACGAGGCCGAGGCCCGCGCCATCGAGAAGGGGCTGGAGGGCGTCGATTACACGGTGGGTGAGCTGAAAAAGGGCAAGCGCGCCAAGCAGCCCACCCCGGCGTTCATCACCAGTACCCTCCAGCAGGAGGCATCCCGGCGTCTGGGCTTTACGGCTACCCGCACCATGCGCGCCGCCCAGACGCTGTACGAAGGTGTGGACATTGCCGGCCACGGCACCATGGGTCTGATCACCTATATGCGTACCGACAGTCTGCGCATTTCGGATGAGGCTGTTGCCGCCGCCAAGGAGTATATCGCCGACGCTTACGGCGAACAGTATATCTGCCCCTACAAGCGGGTCTGGAAGACCAAGAGTGCCACCGCCGCGCAGGACGCCCACGAAGCCATCCGCCCGTCGGTGCCGTCCCTGACCCCGGACGAAGTGGACAAGAGCATCAGCGGCGACACCGCCAAGCTCTACCGGATGATCTGGAGCCGCTTTATGGCCAGTCAGATGGCCGACTGCCAGCAGGATACCGTGTCGGTCACGGTCTATGCCGGCGACTACCGGTTCAAGGCCAGCGGCTACACCGTCACCTTCGACGGCTTCACCGTTCTGTACGAGGAAGCCACCGACGAAAAGGAGAAGAAGGAGACCAGCCTGCCCCCGCTGGAACAGGGTCAGCTGCTCAAGCTCAAGGAGCTGAAGAGCGAGCAGAAGTTCACCCAGCCGCCCGCCCGCTACACCGAAGCGACTCTCATCAAGGCACTGGAGGAGAACGGCATCGGCCGTCCGTCCACCTACGCGCCCATCATCACCACCATCATCGACCGCGGCTATGTGGAGCGGGAGCAGAAGAAGCTGAAACCCACCCTGCTGGGCCGGGCCGTGGACGGCCTGATGCTCGAGCAGTTCCCCCACATCGTGGATGTGGACTTCTCGGCCGAGATGGAGAAGAACCTCGATAAGGTCGAGAGCGGCAAGGCCGACTGGCACAAGACCGTGGATGACTTCTACAAGGGCTTTGCGGCCAGCCTCGAGCAGGCCGAGAAGAACATGGAGGGCAAGAAGGTCAAAGTGCCGGACGAGCCGTCCAGCGAGGTCTGCGACCTCTGCGGCCGCCCCATGGTCATCAAGGTCGGCAAGTACGGCAAGTTCCTCGCCTGCTCCGGCTTCCCGGAGTGCCGCGGCACCAAGCGTCTGGTCAAGGACACCGGCGGCATCTGCCCCAAGTGCGGCAAAGGCCGGATGCTCGAGCGCAAGAGCGCGAAGGGCCGCATCTACTACGGCTGCGAGCGGTACCCCGACTGCGATTTCATGACGTGGGATACCCCGGTGGCCACCAAGTGTGAGAAGTGCGGCTCCACCCTTTTCCGCAAGGGTTCCAAGCTCTACTGCGCAAAAGAGGGCTGCGATTTCGAGATGCCGGTGCCGAAGAAAGATTAAGGAATTAAAATTATGAGTTATCATGTTACCGTATTGGGTGCCGGGCTTGCCGGCTGCGAAGCAGCCCTCTGGCTGGCGGGAAAGGGTGTGCAGGTGGATCTCTACGAGCAGAAGCCGGCCCACTTTTCCCCGGCCCACAAGAGCGCGGGCTTTGCCGAGCTGATCTGCTCCAACAGCCTGAAAGCCGAGCGTCTGGACTCGGCGTCCGGCCTGCTGAAAGAAGAGATGCGCCGGATGGGAAGCCAGCTGCTCAAGGCTGCAGAGGTGGCCCGCGTTGCCGCCGGCGGTGCGCTGGCCGTGGACCGGGATACTTTCAGTGCCGAAGTGACCCGGATGGTGGAGGGGTGCGAAAACATCACCGTCCACCGGGAGCAGGTGGAGCACATCGACGAGAGTGCCCCGATTCTGGTCGCCACCGGCCCCTTGACCGACGGCAAGCTGGCCGATGAGATCGGCCGGATGACCGGCGACGAGCGGCTGCATTTCTACGATGCCGTCGCCCCCATCGTCACGGCGGAAAGCCTCGACTATGACCGCGTGTTTGCGGCTTCCCGGTACGACCGGGGCGAGGCCGACTACCTGAACTGCCCCTTCAACAAGGCTGAGTATGAGGCTTTCCACGCCGCCCTTGCTTCGGCAGAGCGGGCACCGCTCCACGAGTTCGACAAGGGCGCGGAGCAGTCGGCCCAGCCCGACCCGGATGCACGCGGCAAAAAGGCCGATACTGTCACGGTTTACGAGGGCTGTATGCCGATCGAGATCATGGCAGCCCGCGGTGCCGACACCATGCGGTTCGGCCCGCTGCGCCCGGTGGGTCTGATTGATCCCCGCACCGGCCACCGCCCATGGGCGAACGTTCAGCTTCGCGCCGAGAACAAGGAGCGGACGCTCTACAACATCGTCGGCTTCCAGACCAACCTGAAATGGGGCGAGCAGAAGCGGGTGTTTTCGATGATCCCGGGCCTTGAGAACGCCGAGTTCGTCCGGTACGGCGTCATGCACCGGAACACCTTCCTCGATGCACCCCGGGTGCTGAACGCGGGCCTGTACCTGAACGAGCACCCCAACGTGTTCTTCGCCGGGCAGATCACCGGTTTTGAGGGCTATATGGAGAGCGCGGCCTGCGGCCTGCTGGCGGCGCGGAACCTCTACGCCCGCCTGAACGGGAAGCAGCTTCCGCCGCCGCCGGTGGATACCATGTGCGGCGCGCTGATCCAGTATCTGACCACCGAGAACAAGCACTTCCAGCCCATGGGTGCCAACATGGGCATCCTGCCCCCGCTCCCCGCCGAGAGCCGCCCCCGTGATAAGCGGCTCCGCTACATGGCTGTGGCCGAACGCGCCGTGGCCAGCTTCCAGCAATGGCTGGATGAGAACGAAATCTAAAAGGGCAGCAGGCTTGCCCTCTCAGGCCGCTTCGCGTCCAGCTCTCCCAAGGGGAGAGCCAAGACTTGCCTCCCACTTTGGGGGAGGTGGCATTGCGAAGCAATGACGGAGAGGGCGAGGCCGCTGTAAAAGAAGGGAGAACCTTTATGAAAATCATTTTGGATATGATGGGCGGCGACAACGCGCCTCTGGCCGTGCTGGAAGGTGCGGCAGCGGCGGTCAAGGAGTACGGCGTTTCGCTGATCGGCGTGGGCGACGAGGCTCTGGTGCGCAAGACCGCTGCCGAGCACAACATCCCGCTGGACGGCATCGAGCTGGTCAACTGCACGGAGGTCATCGAGATGTGCGACGAGCCGGCCCGCGCCATCCGCACCAAGAAGGATTCCTCCATCGTGGTGGGCCTGAATCTGCTCAAAGAGGGCAAGGGCGACGCCTTTGTTTCGGCAGGCTCGACGGGTGCGCTCCATGTGGGTGCCAGCCTGATCGTCCGCACCCTGCGGGGCGTCAAGCGGCCGGCTCTGGCCACCATGGTCCCGGCCAAGAAGCAGGCCTATCTGCTGCTGGACTGCGGTGCCAACGTCGAGTGCCGCCCCGAGATGCTGGCGGCCTTTGCCGTTATGGGAAGCTGCTACGTCAACAAGGTCGAGGGCCGCACCTCGCCCTCGGTGGCACTGGCCAACAACGGCGCAGAAGAATCGAAGGGCACCCCGATGCTCAAGGAGGCCCATCAGCTGCTCAAGACCACGCCGGGCATCCGGTTCGTGGGCAACATCGAGCCGCGGGATGTCCCCAACGGCGAGGTGGATGTGGTGGTCTGCGACGGCTTCACCGGCAACGTCATCCTCAAGCTGACCGAGGGTGTCGCCAAGATGCTGCTGGGGATGCTGAAAGAGATGTTCCTCAAGAACCTCGGCGGCAAGGTGGCCTACCTGCTGCTCAAGAGCGGCGTGGCTGACCTCAAGCACCAGATGGACAGCGAGGAGTACGGCGGCGCACCCTTCCTCGGCGCGAAGCAGCCGGTCATCAAGGCACACGGCTCCTCCAAAGCCAAGGGCATCAAGAACGCCATCCGTCAGGCAAAGATCTGTGTTGAAAACGATCTGTGCGGCACCATGCAGGCGGCTCTCGACGAGCTGAACGCACCGTCCGCCCAGTGACCGAGGGGCAAACGAAAAAGGGAGCGAAAGAATGAGTCATCAACTCGAAACCATCATCGGTTATAAGTTTAAGAACCCAGAGCTGCTTACCACGGCTTTGACCCACACCAGTTACGCCAACGAGAGCAAGGTGCCGGTCAAGCACAACGAGCGGCTGGAATTTCTGGGCGACAGCGTGCTGCAGATCGTCTCTGCAGATTATCTGTTCCACGCCTACGCCGACCGGCCCGAGGGCGACCTGACCCGCATCCGGGCCAGCCTCGTCAGCGAGGGCGCATTGTTCCAGTTCGCGCAGGAGATCAACTTGGGCGAGTATCTGCGTCTGGGCCGCGGCGAGGAACGCTGCGGCGGCCGCACCCGCCCCAGCGTCGTCTCCGACGCATTCGAGGCCGTCATCGCCGCGCTCTATCTGGACGGCGGCATGGAGGTGGCCCGGAACTTCATCCTGCCCTTCATCACCGAGGGCAAGCACGCCGAGGCCGACTACAAGACCCGCCTGCAGGAGATCGTGCAGCAGAACCCCGAAGAGCGGCTGAGCTATGTGGTGGAGGAAGAATCCGGCCCCGACCACGACAAGCACTTCGTGGTGGCCGTCCGGTTCAACTCGGACAAGGTCGCCCGGGGCGAGGGCCGCAGCAAGAAGCTGGCCGAACAGCACGCCGCACGGGAGGCCCTGAAACTGCTGGGCGTCATCAAGGAAAAGTAAGCCGATGGTTTTAAAAGAACTGGAGATCCAAGGGTTCAAGAGCTTCCCGGACCGGGTCAGGATCCAATTCGATGCGGGTGTGACTGCCGTGGTCGGGCCGAACGGCTCGGGCAAGTCGAACCTGTCGGACGCGGTGCGCTGGGTGCTGGGCGAGACCAGCACCCGGCAGCTCCGCGCCGCCGGCAAGATGGAGGATGTCATCTTCGGCGGCACCCGCCGCCGGGGGGCCATGGGCTATGCCATGGTGCGGCTGACGCTGGACAACCGGGATCACACCCTCGATCTCGACGCGGAAGAAGCGGTCATCGGCCGCAAATACTATCGCTCGGGCGAGAGCGAATACAGCATCAACGGGCAGGTCTGCCGGTTGAAAGACGTCTACGAACTGCTGCTGGACACTGGCATCGGCCGGGATGGATACTCCGTCATCGGGCAGGGCCGCATCGCCGAGATCGTCTCGGCCAAGAGCGGCGAACGCCGGGAGATCTTTGAGGAAGCCTGCGGCATCGCTAAGTACCGCTACCGCAAGAACGAGGCCGAACGCCGGCTGGCTTCTGCGGCAGAGAACCTTGAGCGTCTGCGGGACATCCTCGGCGAGCTGGAAAGCCGGGTCGGGCCGCTGGAACAGGAGAGTGCGAAGGCGCAGAAGTTCCTCGCCCTGCGTGAGGAGCGGAAAACGCTGGAAGTGACCCTCTGGACCGACGGCGTGCACCGGGCGCGGGAAGCGGTCCGCCAGCAGGTGCGGGATTACGAGACGGCGCAGGCCGAATACGAACGCTTTGACCGGCAGGCAAAGAATGCCGAGGCCGAGGCTGAGGAGATCCGGATGCAGGCGCAGCGGCTGACCATCGCGGTCGAACGCCTGAATGGGGATATCCGCAGCATCACCGAACAGATCAGCGGCAGCGAAAGCCGGATCGCCGTTCTCGAAAACGACATCCTCCGCAACGAGGAAAGCGCGGAGGGCCTGCGGCGGGAGATCGCCGCCGGAGAGCAGGACAGCACCGAAGCGGCGGCAGCTCTGGCCCGGCACCGCGCTGTGGCCGCGTCGATGGAACAGGCGGGCCGGAAGCTGGCGGAAGAGATTGCCGCCCTGAGCGAGAAGATCCTTCAAATGACCAGCGCGAACAATGCCAGCGGTGCCCGGCAGGATGTGCTGCGCGGCGAAGTGGCGGAGCTGAACGCCAAGCGCACCGAAGCGCAGGTGGCAAAAGCCGCCGCCGAAGCCGCAGGACAGGCCGCACAGGACCGCCTGCCTGCGCTGGAAGAAGCCGTGGCCGTGCTGGAACGCCAGAAGGCCGAGACGCAGAAAGACCTCGCCGATACGATCCAGTACCAGAAGCTTCTGGCCGATAACGAAAAGCAGCTGGCAAACATCCGCTCCGGATTGGAACTGAAGCTGAAGAACCGCCGCACCGCCCTCGACGAGGCGGACGCCGCGGAACAAAAGCTGGGCCGGGAGCTGGATGCAGCCCGCCAGAGGCTCTCGGTGCTGAAAGAGCTGGAACGGAACATGGACGGCTACCAGAACTCGGTCAAGACCGTCATGCGGGCCGCGTCCGCCCGTCGTCTGCGGGGCATCCTCGGGCCGGTATCCGCGATTTTGCAGGTGGAACCGGGCAAGGAAACGGCCATCGAAACGGCATTGGGCGGAGCCTTGCAGAACATTGTCGTCGAAAACGAGCAGGCCGCCAAAGCCGCCATCTCCCTGCTGAAAAGTGAGAACGCGGGCCGTGCGACCTTCCTGCCGCTGGACACCGTCCAGCCCGGCGTGTTCCGGGGGCGGCTGTCCGGTTCGGCGCGGCTGGCGTCCAGTCTGGTCAAGGCGGACAGCCGGTATGCGAACATCGTTTCCTATCTGCTGGGCCGGATCGTGGTGGTGGACGAGATCAACGAAGCTTCCCGTATTGCCCGGGAGCTGGGGTATCATAACAAAATCGTCACCCTCGATGGACAGGTCATCAATGCGGGCGGCAGCTTTACGGGCGGCAGTGTCCAGCGTTCGGCAGGGTTGTTTACCCGCAAACAGGAGTTGGAAGAACTGCGCATCAAGGCCGCGAATCTGCAAAAAGCCTGCCTTGCCGCGCAGGAAAAGACCGACCAGTGCAAGGAACAGGCCGACGCCATCGCCGCCGAGTTGACCGCCGCGAACAGTGAGCAGATCACCGCCGCCAACGACCGGGTCCGCGCCGAAGCGGAACGGAAACGGCTGGAAGCGGCGTTGGAACAGATCGAAACAACGCGGACTCAGAGGAACGCGGAGATCGAAGCCCTGCGCACCCAGCAAGCCGACAGCCGTGCCAAGGCGGAACAGGCGGCAGAACAGGAAGCTGCATGGACGGTGGAGATCGACCGCCGGTCGGAAGAACTGGACCGGCTGGCCGAGGGCGGAGACGCTTTCCTCGCCCAGCAGAAGGAACTGGCTGACCAGCTGAGTGCGAAGCGGCTGGAACAGCTGACCCGCCAGAAGGACGCAGAGCTGGCCCAGAGCCAGATCGACGCACTGGAACAGCGGGCCAAGGATGCCGCAAGCCGGAAAGCCGCGCTGGAAGAGAACATTGCGGCCCTTGCCGCCCGGAGCGACGCCTGCCGGGAGGAGATCGCCGCCATCCGGCAGGCCAAGACGGACAGCGCGGACGAGATCGCCCGAAAAGAAGAAGAGATCCGGAATGCAACGCAGGAGCGGCTGGGCCGGCAGCAGGCCGAGACCGAAGCACTGGCCAAGGCCCGCACCGCCGCCGACGGCCGCGAAGAGATGAGCCGGGAGATGGCGCGTCTGGCCGAGCGGAAAGCCGCCGCCGAGTCGGAGTACGACCAGATGGCGGCCAAGCTCTGGGATGAGTACCAGCTGACGGTCAGCCAAGCGGAGGAACTGAGTGTGGACTTCGACAGTCTGCCTCAGCTCCGGGCGCAGGTGGCCGACCTGCGGAACAAGATCCGAGCCCTCGGCAGTGTCAACGTGGGGGCCATCGAGGAGTATAAAGAAGTCAAGGCGCGCTACGACACCCTGCGGGCGCAGGTGGACGATGTGGAGGGCAGCAAAAACGAACTGACCCGCATGATCGCCGGCCTGAGCCGCCAGATGCGGGAGATCTTCTCCGACAGCTTCCGGGCCATCAATGAGAACTTCGGCCGGGTGTTCGCCGAGCTGTTCGGCGGCGGCGAAGCCAGCTTGGTGCTGGAGGAGGAAGAGGACGTGCTGTCCAGCGGAATCGGCATCCGGGTCGCACCGCCGGGCAAGGTCATCAAGAACCTCGAGGCCCTTTCGGGCGGCGAGCAGGCATTGGTGGCCATCAGCATCTACTTTGCAATCCTCGCCGTCAACCCGGCACCTTTCTGCATCCTCGACGAGATCGAGGCCGCACTGGACGACGCCAATGTCGGACGGTTCGCGCAGTATCTGCGCCGGGTCAGCGACAAGACCCAGTTCATCGCCATCACCCACCGCCGCGGCACCATGGAAGCCGCCAACGTCCTGTACGGCGTCACCATGCAGGAGGATGGCGTGTCCAAGCTGCTGAAACTCGACCTCGAACAGGTTGACGCGGCACTGGTTTCGTAGGTATAATAAAGTAGCCCTCTCCGTCATCGCTGCCGCGATGCCACCTCCCCCAAAGTGGGAGGCCTTGGCAGATCGGTCAACTTTCAGCGTGAACCGTGAAAGCGATGGCCCTGCGGTCTGGATGCACGGCTTCGCTCCTGCTGCCCTGCACCGCAAGGCCCGGCAGCTCTGATTAGAGGCAATTATCTGCCCGGCTTGCCAAGGGCTCTCCCTTTGGGAGAGCTGGACGCGAAGCGGACTGAGAGGGCATGACGCTAGAAAAGAACATACAATAAGGGAGGCCACAATGGGACTCTTTGGATTTGGCAAAAAAGAAAAAGACAAAATGAAGGACGGCCTTGAAAAGACCCGCACGGGCTTTTGGGGCAACATCCTGAACACCCTCACCGGCAGCAAGATCGACGACGATCTCTACGACAGTCTGGAAGAGCAGCTGATCCTCGCGGATGTGGGCGGTGAAGTCGCCATCCATCTGGTGGACAAGCTGCGCGACCGGGTGAACGAGAAGGGCCTGAAGACCGGCGAGCAGGCGGCAGACGAACTGCGCGACCTGATCGCCGATGAGATGCGCCCGGACGCCGAGATGGAATTGGACGGTCACCCGGCCGTCATCCTCGTCATCGGCGTCAACGGCGTCGGCAAGACCACCAGCATCGCAAAGCTGGCCGACTACTACACCCGGCAGGGCCGCAAGGTCATGCTGGCGGCAGGCGACACCTTCCGTGCGGCGGCCAGCGAACAGCTGGAGATCTGGGCGGACCGGGCCGGAGTCCCCATTGTCAAGGCCGGCGAAGGCGCAGACCCGGCGGCGGTCATCTTCGACACCGTCAAGTCGGCCACCGCCCGCGGCTACGACATGGTCATCGCCGACACCGCCGGCCGTCTCCACAACAAGGCCAACCTGATGAACGAGCTGTCCAAGATCAGCCGCAGCGTCAAGAAGGCCTCTCCGGAAGCCAGCCTCGAGACCCTGCTGGTGCTGGACGCCATCACCGGCCAGAACGCCATCAGTCAGGCCAAGGAGTTCTGCAAGGCAGCCAATGCCACCGGCATCATCCTGACTAAGCTGGACGGCACCGCCAAGGGCGGCTGTGTTGTGGCGGTCAAGCAGCGGCTGGGCCTGCCCGTCCGCTTCATCGGCGTGGGCGAGGGCATCGACGATCTGATCCCCTTCACCCCCGAAGGCTTTGTGGAGGAGCTGATCCCCCGCACGAACTGGAGGCACTAACATGAAAATCTGTGCTGCTACTGGTAATCAGGGCAAGCTCAAGGAGCTGCGGCGCATTCTGGAAGCGCAGGGCCACGAGGTGGTCAGCCAGAAAGAGCTGGGCATCACCACCGAGCCCGACGAGA
The DNA here is from genome assembly GCA_963660925.1 of Eubacterium sp. CAG:38. GTDB lineage: Bacteria > Bacillota > Clostridia > Oscillospirales > Ruminococcaceae > Faecalibacterium. The sequence continues at coordinate 21,278 of CAVKZS010000017.1, forward strand.
CTGGCACGACCTTTGCTGAGAATGCAAAGATCAAGGCCGAGACGATCTGCAAAGAGAGCGGCCTGCCGACCATCGCCGACGACTCGGGCCTCTGCGTGGACGCGCTGAACGGTGCCCCCGGCGTGTACAGTGCGCGCTACTGCGGGCACCACGGCGACGACGAGGCCAACAACGACAAGCTGCTGGACGCAATGAAGGATGTTCCGGCCGACCAGCGGGGGGCAAAGTTTGTCTCGGCCGTCTGCTTCGTCCTGCCGACCGGCGAAAGCCTGACCTGCATGGGCGAGTGCCCGGGAACGGTCGCCTTTGAGCGGATGACCGGCGATTACGGCTTCGGCTACGACCCGCTCTTCATCCCGACCGACTGCGGCGAGGGAAAGCACGACAAGCGGCCCAACACCGAGGGCCGCAGCTACGCCCAGCTGACCCCCGACGAGAAGGACGCCATCAGCCACCGCGGAAATGCACTGGCAGAGCTGGAAAAAGAGCTGCCGGAGTTTTTGAAGAACAATCAATAACATATTAAGGAGAAATACTATGCTGACGAGCAAACAGCGCGCCATCCTGCGCGGCAAAGCAAATACCATGGACCCCGTTTTCATCGTGGGAAAGGGCGAGATCGACGAGACCATGATCCAAGGCGTGAAGGACTGCCTCGACGCCCGCGAACTCATCAAGCTCAAGGTGCTGGAGAGCAGTATGTACAACGCCCGCGAAGCTTCGACCCTGCTGGCCGAGGCCACCGGTGCCGACTGCGTGCAGGTCATCGGCTCCAAGTTTGTCCTCTATCTGCAGAAGAAAAAGGACAGCGCATACGCCGACCTGCTGAAATGAGGATCCTGCTCTACGGCGGCACCTTCGACCCGCCCCACAACGGCCACCGGAACAACCTGCAGGCAGCAGCGCACCGGGTGCATCCCGACCGGATCGTGGTCATGCCGGCAGGCGTTCCGCCCCACAAACACGCTTCGGCCACGCCGGGAGAACTCCGGGTGGAGATGTGCCGCTGCTTTGAGGCCCTGACGCAGGGCGATGACCCGGCGGCGCAGGAACTGACCGTCAGCAGTTGGGAGGTGGAACAGGCCGCCGCCGGAAAACGGAACTACACCGTCACCACGCTGGAAATGCTGGCCCGGCAGTTCCCGGAAGCGCAGCTCTACCTCGCGGTCGGCAGCGATATGCTGCTGACCTTCGACGAGTGGCACCGCTGGGAGGATATCCTGCATCTGGCCCATCTGGTGGTGGTCAGCCGGAACATCGGCGACGACCCGGCCCTCCACGCCAAGGCCCGGCAGCTCGACCCATCGGGCGGACGCATCCTGTTCGCCCCGGTGGAAGCCCTGCCGATGGCCAGCAGCGCGATCCGGAAGCGTCTGGCGGCCGGGGACCCCTGCGAAGCGGAACTTCCGGAATTGGTCCGTGCCGTCATCGCGCGGGAAGGACTTTATCAGAACCAAGGAGACGAAAACAGCAATGAAGTTGAAGGAAGCAAAGGACCTTGTCAAGGGCCGGCTGAGTGAAAAACGGTATCAGCACACCCTCAATGTGAAAAAGATGGCCGTCAAGCTGGCCAAGCGGTACGGCGTCAACGAAGAGAAAGCAGCTCTGGCGGCCCTGCTCCACGACTCGGCCAAGGAGATCTCCAAGGACGAGATGAAGGAGCTGATGGCGAAGTACCCCCAGTATGCCGAAGGCGGCGCGAGCCGCCCGGCCCCGGTCTGGCACGGCGTCTGTGCGGCCATTTTAGCCCGCACCGAGTGGGGCGTGACCGACGAGGCTGTGCTTTCGGCCATTGCCTGCCACACAGCCGGCAAGCCCGGCATGAGCAAGCTGGATAAGATCGTCTATCTGGCCGATATGTCCAGCAAAGAGCGGGACTGGCCGGGCGTCAACAAGCTGCGCAAGCTGGAGATGAAAGACCTCGACGCGGCCATGCTGCTCGCTCTTAAGCGGACCAACGAATTTGTGTTCTCGCAGGGCAAGCCTCTGGACCCCATGTCCAAGGCCGCCTACGACGACATCTTGGCGCAGGTGGAGGCCCGGAGCGGAAAATAACCGCGTTCCCAGAAGAAAACCGATTGCAGATTGCAGGGAAGAATGTTATACTATGGGATATAGCGCGGTTTTTCCGCAATAAATCTGGAAGGAATATGAACGAATGAGTCAAGCTCCGCGTCGTATCAATACCGACCGCTCTCTGAATCGTCCGACCGAACAGCGGGTGCCGCAGAATCCGGCACCGAAAAGCCCGCTGAACGGTCAGCCCGATTTTTTCAGCGAACCGTCCGCGTCGGAACCCGCTGCGCCTGCCCGCCCGGAACGGGCGGAGCGTCCGGCAGCTGCTTCCGGCGGAAACGGCGGCGGAAAACCGCCCCGCCATGCAGCATCCCACGCGACCCCGCCTCCGAGCGAGAAACGCCGCCGCAAAAAGAAGAAAAGGACTCCGCTCTGGCTGCCGATGGCCATTACGCTGGCCGTGATCGCGGTGATCTCGAGCGTGGTGGTCTATGGCGTGAGCATGGTCAATAAGGTGGAAGAAAGCCTCCGCCCCGACTCCGACGTGGAGCAGATCACGCAGGAGATCCAGACCCTTGAGGAATACAAGGGCGATGTGGTCAACATTCTGGTCTGCGGCATCGACTACGAGGAAGGCCGCGAGTATTCCAACGACCCCACCTCCAACGACGGCATGACGGATATGATCCTCTACTGCCAGTTCGACATCAAGGGCGGGGCACTCCGGATGCTCCAGATCCCCCGCAACACCCTTGTGACCACCAAAGGCAAAAAAGTGACCCTCTCCAACGGCAAGACCTATGCCGCCACCAACTACCAGATCAACTCGGTGGCCCTCTCCAACGGCGGCAGCATCGCGGCTTTGGCGGAGGTCATCTACGACCAGTACAAACTGCCGGTGGACTACTATGTGTCCATTGATATGCAGGCATTGGTGGAGATGGTGGACAACTTCGGCGGCATCGAGGTCTATATCCCCCACGATATGTCCTTTGCGGGCAGCGCACTGAAGCAGGGCTACCGCAACCTCGACGGCGCGTCGGCGGAGTTCTTCGTCCGCTGCCGCCATGGTCAGGGCTACTCCAACTCGGACATCGACCGCCTGAATATGCAGCGGTATTTCTACGCCGGTCTGTTCAAGCGGGTCCGCTCCATGGGCATCACCGATGTGCTCAACCAGCTGCCGCTGGTCTTCAACAACTATATCAAGACCGATATGGATCTGACCACCATCGCCAAGATGCTGGTCTCCTTCGCCCGGATCGACAGTGCCAATATCATGCTGGCCCAGACCCCGGTCTTTATGGGCGTGCCGAACGTCGGCTCGACCGACAGCTTCGACGGTTACTCTTGCGTCGTGCCCGATGCAGGCTCCATCGCCGAGCTGCTCAACACCTATTTCCGCAATTACACCGGCCCGGTGGATGCCTCGGAGCTGAACCTTGTCACCGACAGCTGGCCCCACGGCAGTGCTTCCACCAGCGCGAACGTCCAGTTCGTGGGGCAGCTCGATAAGGAGTCGGACGACGCCATCCTCAGCGGCGACACCGACGTGCAGGGCGCGACCACGACCGACGGACAGGCCGCCGGAGGCCAATAACAGATAGGAGAACCATATGGAAAACCTCAACGACAGCAAGACCCTTGCCATCGAGATCGCAAAGATCCTCGATAAAAAGAAGGCGCAGGATGTGCGGGTGCTCAAGGTCGAGAGCCTGACCGTCCTCACCGATTATTTCGTCATCGCCTCCGGCACCTCCACCACGCAGGTGGCGGCTCTGGCCGACGAGGTGGATTATGAACTCTCCCAGAAGGGGATCCATCCCTACAGCACCGAGGGCTTCGACTCCAAGAACTGGGTGCTGCTGGATTACTCGAACGTCATCGTCCACGTCTTTGTGCCCAACACCCGCACCTACTACGATCTGGAGCACCTGTGGGCCGACGGCGAGCCGATTGACATCTCGGAGTATCTGACGCCGGATAGTAGTATCTAAGGATATTATTTGTTATATTTACTTTGGATAGTTTGGAGCTGATTTTACCATCATGAAGTACGATTACAAGGCTGTTGAAGCCAAGTGGCAGAAGGTGTGGGAGGACGAAAAGACCTTCCACGTCGAGATCGACCACTCGAAACCCAAGTTCTATGCCCTCGTCGAGTTCCCGTATCCGTCGGGTGCCGGCCTGCACGTCGGCCATCCGCGCAGCTACACCGCGCTGGATGTCGTCAGCCGCAAACGCCGCAAGAACGGCTACAACGTGCTGTATCCCATGGGCTGGGATGCCTTCGGTCTGCCCACCGAGAACTTCGCTATGAAGAACCACATCCACCCGGCCATCGTCACCAAGAAGAACGTGGACCGCTTCCGCAGCCAGCTCAAGGCTCTGGGCTTCTCTTTCGACTGGGACCGTGAGATCAACACCACCGACCCCGAGTACTACAAGTGGACCCAGTGGATCTTCCTCCAGCTGTACAAGCACGGTCTGGCCTACAAGAAGGCAATGAACGTCAACTGGTGCACCGGCTGCAAGTGCGTGCTGGCCAACGAGGAAGTCGTCAACGGCGTCTGCGAACGCTGCGGCAGCGAGGTCGTCCACCGCGTCAAGAGCCAGTGGATGCTCAAGATCACCGCGTATGCGGATAAGCTGATCGACGGTCTGGACGGTCTGGATTACATCGACCGCGTGGCCACCCAGCAGAAGAACTGGATCGGCCGCAGCCACGGCGCAGAGATCAACTTCGGCACCACCGCCGGCGACACCCTGACCGTGTACACCACCCGCTGCGACACCCTGTTCGGCGCGACCTACATGGTCGTTTCGCCCGAGCACGCCATCGTCAAGGAGTGGCTGGACAAGGGCATCATCACCAACGGCGATGCAGTCAAGGCATATCAGGCCGAGGCTGCCCGCAAGAGCGACTTTGAGCGCAGTGAGCTGAACAAGGAAAAGACCGGCGTCAAGCTGGAAGGCGTCATGGGCATCAACCCGGTCAACGACACCGAGATCCCCATCTTCATCTCCGACTACGTTCTGTCCACCTACGGCACCGGTGCGATCATGGCCGTGCCTGCACACGATACCCGCGACTGGGAGTTCGCCAAGAAGTTTGGTCTGCCCATCATCGAGGTCGTCAAGGGCAGCACCCCGTCCAATCTGGACGAGGCGGCCTTCACCGATGTGGCCACCGGCACGCTGGTCAACTCCGGCTTCCTGAACGGCCTGTCCGTCACCGACGCCAAGGCCAAGATGATCGAGTGGCTGGAAGCCAACGGCAAGGGCAAGGATAAGGTCAACTATAAGCTGCGCGACTGGGTGTTCAGCCGTCAGCGTTACTGGGGCGAGCCGATCCCCATGGTCCACTGCGACAAGTGCGGCTGGCAGCCCCTGCCCGAGAGCAGCCTGCCCCTGACCCTGCCCGACATCACCGACTTTGAGCCGGGTCCGGACGGCGAGTCTCCGCTGGCACGCCACACCGACTGGGTCAAGACTACCTGCCCTTGCTGCGGCGGCCCCGCTACCCGCGAGACCGATACCATGCCCCAGTGGGCCGGTTCTTCTTGGTACTTCCTGCGCTACATGGATCCCCACTGCAAGGATGCCATTGCTTCCAAGGAAGCTTTGGAATACTGGTCTCCGGTGGATTGGTACAACGGCGGCATGGAGCATACCACCCTGCATCTGCTGTACAGCCGGTTCTGGCATAAGTTCCTGTACGACATCGGTGCTGTGCCTTCTCCGGAACCCTACCAGAAGCGCACCGCACACGGCATGATCCTCGGCCTGAACCCCCACAGCTTCGTCAACCTGCCCGCAGAGGAGCAGGACAAGCTGCTGAAGGAGTACGGCAGCCAGAAGGCCGCAGAAAAGGCTCTGGAAGAGAAGTACGGCGAGATGGCACGCCACCCCATCGTCAAGATGTCCAAGTCTCTGGGCAACGTCATCAACCCCGACGAGGTCGTGGACCAGTACGGTGCCGACACCATGCGTCTGTATGAGATGTTCATGGGCGACTTCGAGCAGGCCGCACCGTGGCAGACTTCTGCCATCGCCGGCTGCAACCGTTTCCTCGACCGTGTCTGGGGCCTGTCCGATAAGCTGATCGAGGGCGAGGGCTATCGTCCGCAGCTCGAGACCCTGATCCACCAGACCATCAAGAAGGTGGGCGCGGACATCGAGACCCTGAAGATGAACACCGCCATCGCACAGCTGATGACCCTTGTGAACGCCCTGTACGACAACGGCGGCGCGACCAAGGCCGAGTTCGAGACCGTTGTCCAGCTGCTGAACCCGTTTGCTCCCCACATGACCGAGGAGCTGTGGGAGAAGCTGGGCCACAGCCACAACGAGCAGCTGGCCTACTATCCGTGGCCCAAGTACGAAGAGGCCAAGTGCGTGGAGTCCACCGTGGAGATCGCTGTGCAGGTCAACGGCAAGGTCAAGGCCCGCCTGAAGGTCGCTGCTGACATCACCTCCGAGGATGCCATTGCCGCAGCAAAGGCAGAACCGGCTGTGGCCGAGGCTCTGGCCGGCAAGACGGTCGTGAAAGAAATTTACGTCAAGGGCCGTCTGGTCAATCTGGCGGTCAAGGGCTAAAAAGTTTTCAAAAAACTTTCCAAAAAAGGTTGACGAACAGGAGAAAATGCGTTATACTGTCTACTGTTAGTTACCATGTAACAACGAAATTCCTGCCTCACGGTCCAAGGGAGGGAATAAGATGTCGGAAATTCGTGTTAAAGAGGGCGAGTCGCTGGAGAGCGCACTGCGTCGCTTCAAGCGGAGCACTGCCCGCAGCGGTGTGCTCGCAGAGGTCCGTAAGCGCGAGGCTTACGAGAAGCCGTCTGTCAAGCGCAAGAAGAAGTCCGAAGCAGCCCGCAAGCGCAAGTTCAAGTAATTGACGAACCGCTAGTTGCTTTAGATCATTCGCGTTGCTAACGCCGATGTAGGAGAGCCTGAGTTTCAGGCTCTCCTATTTTCATTTTACGAGGTTATGCTATGTTAGTTACCCCCGAATATGTTTTCAAGGATGTTGCCCACATCACGCCGGAGTTTCTGGCGGAAAAGGGCATCCGCGGCCTTGTGCTGGACATCGACAACACCCTGACCGCCGACCGCAGTCAGGAGCTGCCGGACGAGGTGGCGCAGTGGCTCGAGACCATGAAAGCCGCCGGCATCCGGATGACAATCGTCTCCAACGGTTCGGCCAAGCGGGTCCGCCCCTTTGCCGAAAAGCTGGGGCTGGCCTGCATCTGCCGCTCGGCAAAGCCGCTGCCCTTTGCGCTGATGGTGGCCCGGCATCGTCTGGGCCTGAAACACCGCCAGCTTGCCATGGTGGGCGACCAGCTCTATGCCGACCGGATGGCGGCGGCCCTCTACGGCATCCCGGGTCTGATGGTCATCCCGCGGGGGCCTGACCTTGGCGCGCAGGTGGTGCTCAAGCGCAAGTGGGAGAAAAAGCACTGGCAGGAGTATTATGACAAAGGGGGCAAGACCCTGTGAGTGAGTTGCAGCATTCAGACAGCTGGCACATCCGGTTCGGCACCGCCGGCACCAGCGACAGCTTCGCGGTCAAGGGCTACAAGAACAGCCTCGACATCCCGCAGTACACGGCAGAGATGGGCCTGAATGCCTTTGAGTATCAGTGCGGGCACGGCGTCCGCCTCGGCCTCGAAAAGGCGCAGAAAATGGCCGCAGACGCCGCTGCACGGGACATCCTGTTCAGCGTCCATGCGCCCTACTATATCAGTATGTCCAGCCTCGAAGAAGACAAGCGGCTGAACAGCGTCCAATATCTGCTGCAAAGCGCGGCGGTCTGCAAGGCGTTGGGCGGCAGGCGGATCATCTTCCATTCCGGCAGCTGCGGCAAGCAGAGCCGGGAAGCGGCCCTTGAAAAGGCCCTCGATACCATGCAGAGGGCTGTGAAAGCCCTTGATGAAGCCGGGTACAGCGACATGACCCTCTGCCCGGAGACGATGGGCAAGATCGGGCAGCTGGGCACCCTCGACGAGGTGCTGGCCCTCTGCGGCGTGGACAAGCGGATCACGCCCTGCATCGACTTCGGCCACCTGAACGCCCGGACGCTGGGCGGCATCCAGTCGAAAGCCGACTATGCCGCCATCCTCGACCGGATGGAAGAAGCACTGGGCGATGACCGGGCCAAGAATTTCCATGTCCACTTCTCCCGCATCGAGTATTCGGCGGGCGGGGAGAAGCGGCACTGGACCTTCGCCGAGACCCAGTTCGGCCCCGAACCCCAGCCGCTGATGGAGCTGCTGGCCGAGCGGAAATGCGCGCCGGTGATCATCTGCGAGAGCGCGGGCACGCAGGCCGAGGACGCCAAGACCATGCAGGAACTGTATGCCGCGGCGGTCAAAATGCGCTGATTTTCAAACTTTTTTCGATTTCAAACGTCTTTTTTGCTCAAACCCCTTGCCAAACCGCATGGGATTGAGTAAAATAAATAGAGATATGCATTAAGCATCTGAGACATTACAACTAATGGAGGAATTCCTATGATTTCTGCAGGCGAGTTTCGCAATGGCGTGACC
>CAVKZS010000018.1:0-11047 GCA_963660925.1 Eubacterium sp. CAG:38
CCGCGAGGTTCTTTTTATTTCAATTCGCAATTTTTACGGATTACAGGAATGCTCCATCTTGATTTTGATGACTGCTTTGCGGACATGAGCGCATTCGGCACGGGCCACGCCGGGGCGGTGCAGCTCCCCCGGGAAGAAGAGGACGAACCGACCTTCACCCAGTGCGCCGGACACCACATCCGGGCTGTCCTGAAATCCGATGTCTCCGCTGAACGCACCGACCTCCGTGCCGGGGTTGGTGGTAAAGCCCCAGCCCTCGCCGCCGGTCAGGTCGATCTGCAGATCAGCATACTTGCGGTGATATTCCAGATGGGAACCCTCGTCCGGGTGCAGGTCAGCTTCCATCACATTGATAAAGACATTCTCGCCGTCCACCTCGGTGCGGCCCAGCGGCAGTTCGGTCAGGTCGTGGGCCACATGGTAAGCCGTGAGGTAGTCGATGGCGGTATCAAAGTTCGGGTGGATGCCGCGGTAGCGGTTCAGGTGCTCCAGAGTATCGCAGATCATGGTATGGTGTTCTCCTTGTTGTTTGATGATGCAGAAAATCCAAAAAAGCACCCACCTCTCCCCTCTGTAAAAAAGAGATGGAGAGGGGTGCTTTTTTCAAATTTTAGAGCTTTGCGATGGCAGCTTCGATCATAGCCTGTGCTTCAGCAACGATCGGCTCATCCTCGGGGATCAGGCCGGGCATCGGGGCGCGGACGCCGCCCAGCTCGAGGCCGTACATCCGGCGCAGGATCTCTTTCTGCACGGCGTACAGGTTGCCGTGGGCCTCGCACATTTTATAGATGATGCGGTCGGCGTCGTACTGGATGGCACGGGCCTGCTCGATCTTGCCCTCGTTGATGAGGTTGTGCATGGCCAGATACAGCTCGGGCATGACGGCGTAGGTGCCGCCGATGCCGCCGTCAGCACCGATCACGCGGCCGGAAACGAACTGCTCATCCGGGCCGTTGAAGACCACGAAGTTGCCCTCACCGCGGGCGGCGATGCCGGCATCCTTGAACATCTGGATGTCCTGCGTCGGCATCGAGCTGTTCTTGACGGCCACGACGTTGGGGTTCTTGAGCATCTCATGCAGCAGGCTCATGGTCAGGCCGGTGCCTGCCAGCTGCGGGATGTTGTAAATGACGAACTCGGTGTTGGGTGCGGCTGCGGACATATCGTTCCAATACTTGGCGATGGCGTACTCCGGCAGGTGGAAGTAGATCGGCGGGATGGAAGCGATGGCATCCACACCCACGCTCTCAGCATGAGCGGCCAGCTCCATGCTGTCGGCGGTGTTGTTGCAGCCGACATGGGCGATGACGGTGATCTTGCCCTGTGCTTCGCTCATAACGGCTTCCAGCAGCTTCTTGCGCTCGTCCGGATGCTGGTAAATGCACTCACCCGAGGAGCCGCCGACATACACGCCCTTGACGCCTTTGGCGATCAGATGGCGGGTCAATGCCTTGACGCCCTCGACGGAGATGTTGCCTTCTTTGTCATAGCAGGCATAGAAAGCCGGAATAACGCCCTGATATTTCTTGATGTCTTTCATGATTCTTGAGCTCCTTCTCTAAAACTTTGCATCAAGCTTCATACGCTTGTTTTCTGGGCAATTGCTTCAACGCCCTCTTGCGGTTCCCTGCGTCTGCTTCGGCCCTTGAGCGGGCCTCGCATCCTGCAGACCGCTGCGCCAAAAATTTCTCCCTGTTTCGGCCACTGGCCGCGGTCAAAATTTTAGCCTTTAACCGCACCCATTGCGATGCCCTTAGTAAAGTACTTCTGGAAAATGAGGAAGATGATGATGATAGGAACGGCTGCCAACGCTGCACCGGCCATAATCAGGCCGAAGTCGGTGCTGTTCTCCGCCTGCAGCTTTGCAATGCCCAGCGAAATGGTCAGGTTGCTGGTGCTGGACAGCATGATCAACTGCATGAAGTAGTCGTTCCAGCTGTTGATGAAGGTGAAGATGGCCAGTGCGCCGATGCCCGGCTTGACCATGGGAAGCACCACACTGATAAAGGTGCGGGCCTCGCTTGCGCCGTCGATGCGGGCGGCTTCGATCATCTCGGTGGGGATGCCCTCGCTGAACTGCTTCATCAGGAAGACGCCGAAGGGCCAGCCGACGATCGGGAAAATGACCGCCCAGATGGTGTTGTAGAGGTTCAGGGCCGACATCTCACGCAGCAGCGGGATCAGGATGACCTGCTTGGGCAGAGCCATTGCGCAGACGATGAGGGTGAACAGCAGCTTGCGGCCGACGAAACGCTTCTTTGCCAGCGCGTAGCCTGCCATGGCTGCGGTGATGCAGGTCAGGATCATGGACATGACGGCCATGAACACGGTGTTGACCATCCAGCGGATGGCGGCGGGCACGGTGGGGCCGACCGAGAAGTAGATGGGGTCGCCCGTGGAGCTGAACGAAGAGCTGAACGGGATGGCCAGCTGCCACAGCGGTGCGCTCTTCCCGGCGAACAGCTTCTGGTAGTTGGTCAGCACCCACTGGCTGGGCCACCACTCCGGCGTGGTCGAGTTGATGGCCGCGCCGGTCTTGAAGGAACCGGTGATGATCCAGTACAGCGGGAACGCGAACAACACGGCCACGATGCTGATGAGGATCAAGGTGAGGATCATGTACGCGCTCATTTTCTTGAGCTTGCTGGGGTGCCGCTTCAACGGCTTCTGTTTTGCATTTGCTGCCATAATTCCGCACCTCCCTTAATTTTCCTGATTGCCCAGCTTGAACTGGACTGCGGACAGGATCGCAATGATGACCGCCAGCACAACACCCATCGCGTTGCCGTAACCGTAACGATACAGCTTGAATGCGGTATAGTAGATGTAGTACATGATGGTATCGGTGCTGTGGTTGGGGCCGCCGCTGGTCAGCAGCTGGATCAGCGCGAAGCACTGGAAGGAGTTGATGGTGGTGATGACCAGAATGTACAGGGTGGTCGGCATGATGGCAGGCCACTTGATCCGCCAGAAGCACTGGAAATCAGTCGCACCATCGACCTCTGCGGCCTCGACGATGGATTGATCAACGTTGCCGAGGGCGGAAACATACAGCACGATGGGCTGGCCGACCGAGGTGGTCAGCAGGATGAGGATGATGCAGCCCAGAGCGAACCGCTCATCGCCCAGCCAGTTGATGTTCTTGTCGATGAGGCCGAACGTTTTGCCGAGGTAGTTGAAGATGCCGTAGTAGTTGTTGTACATCCACTTCCACACGACGGTGACGGCCACCGAACCGGTAACAACCGGCAGGTAGAACACGCAGCGGAAGAGGCTGGTCGCCCACTCGGGCAGATCGACGATGGCCGAGCTGACCCACAGCGAGAAGGCACAGGTCACAGGCACCGAGACGATGACGATGATAAAGGTATTCTTCAATGCACCGAGGAAGATGGGATCGCTGAACAATTCTTTGTAGTTTGCCAGACCCACGAAGATGTCGGCGCGGTTCATGGTGGAATCGAAGAAGCTCGTCACCACGCATAGGATCATGGGGTAAATGACGAAACCAAGGAAGAAGATCAGACTCGGCAGAAGGAACAGGTAGGAAGCGATGGTTTCCTGCCGCACCAGTGCGCTGCTGCGTTTCGGTTCCTTGATCTTTGCAGTCTTTGCAGCCAAAAAAATCACCAAACCTTTCTAATCCGGCCGGGACCGGCTCCCGGAGAGATCTTTTTACACAAAATGCCCCTCCCTCGCCGGGATCGTTCGAGGAAGGGGCACGGTCAGCTCTTTGCTAACAGAGCAAAGTTTTGATTTATGCCTCGGCAGCAGCGGCTGCGTTGGCGTTTGCTACGAAGGTATCGACCGCGGTCTTGACGTCTTCGCCGGTGCCCACCCGCTGGAGCATATTCCACCACTCGGTACGAGCCGTTGCCCAGCCCGGAGTGATCTGGTAGTAATCGCCCAGATAGTTCATGAACTTGCTGTACTCGCTCATGATCTCGTTGCCGGCGTAGATATCACCTACGCTTGCACGAACCGGGAAGTAGGTAGAAGCCAGAACGCTGTCGGCCACCTGATCGGGATCGGCTGCGATGAAGTCGATGAAGGTCTTGGCTGCTTCGATCTTGGCCTCGTCGCCGTTGTCGAAGATGCCGAAGCCCCAGATGCCGCCGCACAGCTTCGGGTCGCCGCTGTCGGTCGGGAATGCCATGGGCATGATCTCGTCGCCGTCATTGGTCAGGCCTGCATCGTTGTTGTCGGTGTTCAACTGCTGTGCGATGTTCCAGCAGAATGCCATCTGCAGGGTGCCGTTGCGGAACAGGGTAATCTCGTCGCCGCCGGCGATGGAAGCATCAAAGTTGATGCCGTCGGTGTCGTACAGGGTCTGGATGGCCTTGACGTTCTCAGCCGAATCTGCCGTGTACTTGGTGTGGGCTGCATCGGTGAAGGTGCCGCCATACATATTGTTGATGATGGCGCGGGTGCCCTGATCGCCGCCCTGACCGCCGCAGTACACGGCAGCAACGTTCTCGTAACCGCCCTTGTACAATGCGTCAACCGTAGACAGGAAGCCGTCGGTACTCCAAGTGTGCTTGTCGGTATCGAGGTACTGATCTGCGCCGACTTCCTTGACCTTGGTCATGTTGACGGCCATGCAGTGTGCGGTCATGCACAGCGGATACTCGTAGTAATCGCCCTTATCGTTCTTGCAAGCGGATTCCACGGACTCGTAGATGTCCTTCTTGGCATCGTCGGTCCACAGATCGTTCAGCGGAGCCATCACGCCCTTTGCGCCCCAGTTTGCAACCAGACGCTCGGGGCCTTCCATGATCAGATCGGGTGCGCTGCCGCCCTCGATGGCGGTGTTCACCTGATCATCGCCGTTGGTGTAGTCGAGGTACTCGACGGTCACCTTGATGTCGGGATATTTGTTGTTGAAGCTTGCGATGAGGTTCTGAACCGTCTCATCCTTGCCCCAGCCGCCGATGGGGTATGTCCACAGCTTGATGTTGGCACCTGCTGCGGCTGCAGAGGAAGCCGGAGCGGAAGAAGCTGCTGCAGAAGAGGCTGCGGTGCTGCTGGAAGAGCCACCGCCGCAGGCTGCCAGCGCACCCGCTGCGCCCATCACGCCAACGGCCTTCAGGAAGGAGCGACGAGAAATAGACTGTTTCATAACAATTCTCCTTATTCTTGTGATTCCCGGTTCGGTTCACCAATCTGTGAATCGCTTGTGTTGGCTTTATTATAGAAAATTCTTTTCATTTTGTCCATCGGTCGCTTGTACAATTTTGAAAAAGTTTTCTTGTGCATCCTGTCCAGAAATCTGGGATACTTGTTACTTTTGGATGTTTTTCATAGTTTTTGAACCGTTTGTTTCTTTTTTGTAATAATTCATTTCTTGAACTCTTCCATCTTACTGAAAATTGTTTTCCGGTTCATTTTCGCTCGCTTGAAAAGTTTTTTCAGTTAAAAGTGCTACTTTTTCGTCAAAATTTGGACGCTCTGCACAGAAACCGGGCCGAATTTGTGTGCAGTGCCCCACTTGCCAAGCCGCAAAAATTCTTTTATACTTTTCCTGTAAGAAGGTGTAAGAAAGGCGGTTCCGCGCACAAGATGCTTCGGGAACCGTAAAAAGGAGTTGACGCTACCATGGCTATGAATTTCTGGGAGCTGCTGCACGACCGGCAGGACTCCCTGACCAAATCCGGACGGGCGGTCGCTGAATACCTGATGCAGCACGCGGACGAGGCACAGTATCTCTCGATCTCCTCGCTGGCGAAGGAGTGCAAGGTCGCCGAGGCCACTGTGTTCCGCTTTTGCCGGGCACTGGGCTTTGACGGTTACCACGAAATGCGCATAGCGCTGGCGCAGGCCAACGCCACCGGTTCCCCCTTCAATCCGGGCGAGCTGGAACCCGGTTCCTCCACCCAGACCCTCTGCGAACACGCTTCGGCTCTGTTCCTGAACGCCATCAACGGCACTCAGAACGCGCTCTCCACCGACGCCGTGGATCAGGCCGTGGAGCTGATGCAGAAAGCCCGGCAGGTGTTCTGCCTCGGGCAGGGCGGCAGTATGCTGCTGGCCAACGACATCTGCGCCCGCTTCTCCAGCCTGTCCACCAAGTTCCGGACCGCCGGCGACAGCCACTTCCAGCTGCTGACGGCCAGCTTGATGGGGCCGGAAGATGTGGTGCTCTTCGTCTCCTATTCCGGCGCGACCCGCGACATGATGGAGACCCTGCGCACCGCCAAGAGCACCGGGGCCAAGATCATCCTGCTGACCCATTACGAGGATTCCCCCGGTGCATCGCTGGCCGACATCGTACTGCTTTGCGGCGCACAGGAAAACCCGCTGGACTCCGGCAGCATCCCCATCAAGGTCGCCGTCCTCTATGTGGCCGAGGTCATGCTGCTGCGCTACATCATGAACGACCCCGAGACGTCCAACGCAGCGCAGGACCGCACCTCCGAAGTCCTGACCATGAAGATGGTCTGAGCGTTTTCACAAACAAAAAACACCCTCCCGCCTGCCGGTTCCGCACAGTGCGCGAACAGCAAACGGGAGGGTGTTCCTATTTTTTCAGAAGTTCCGGAGGGCGTCCACAATGCTGCCATCCACAGAATAAAGCGAATCATCGCCCGAAACGGTCAGATAGTATCCGTCCGTGCCCTCGCCATAGGTCAGGGTACAAACGGTCTCTCCTGCAGTAACTTCGGCAGTGACGACCGTTTTAAAGCCCCCTTTTGCCGGGTCTGTGTGGGTCGTCTGCCCGGTCACATAGCCGCTGAGGGCCGACAGCAGACTTTGCACAGCCGTGTCGTCCAGATCCGTTTCCGGATCAGCGGTATTCCGCCAGACCGTTGTGTAACTGCTGCTGTCGGATTCCGCCGCATCGGACGAATCCAATTCCGACAACGCCGCCAGCGAAACAGTTCGGCCGTCCGGGTAAGTCAGCGTCACGGCTTCGATCGCCGAGCTGGTCAGCCCCGCCGGGTTGAAGGAACCAAACAAGTCCGCCTTGGTCTGTTCAAAACAGGCGGCTTTGGTCCCGGCGACGGTATAAATCGACCCATCGCCCTGTTTTTGCAAGTAGAGATCCCCGGTAACGGAGTTTTCTGCCCCGAAGCAGTAGGTATCCGTCTCCCCTGCCGCCGTGACCATCACCGTGACCTGCGGGGCCTCCATGCCGTAGTCCTCGCCGGCTTCCTCGGTCAGCTGCCGTTTGGCCCGCAGGTCGGTCAGGGCCGTAAGCATGGTGTTGCAAGCGGTCGTGTCCAGATGATAATCCGGGGCCTCTACGAGGGTCCAGCTGCCGCCTGCATAGTCCAGCGTCAGCGTCTCACCCTGATAGTCCAGCACGATCTGTTCCAGCGTATCCGCCGAGACTGCCGCGAGGGAAATGCTGCCCTCGGCGGCTTCGCTTTCGGCCTGCTCGGTCCGTTTCTGCCGCTCCGTCAGGAGAAACAGTGCGGCACCCGCCAGCAGGATCAGGGCCAGCAGTACCAGAAAAACCGTCTGCTGCTTCGTGTGTTTTGCGTTCATGCAGCCCCTCCTTTGCAAATATTCATTTCCGGCGGCGCAGGATCACCACCACGGCACCCACAGCCAGCAATGCCGCCGGGAGGATGATAATGAAGGTCAGCCCCAGCCCCGCCGCCACCGAGGACGGCACGGTGATGGGCGACGCTTCCAGTGCCTTGGAATCCACCAGCGTCACGGCAGACTCACTGGCCAGTGCCGCAGCGCATCCCTGCAGGAAGGTCACATTGCCCGGAATGATCTGGTAAATACCCTCGTTATCCATGTTTCCGCAGTTGATCCAGATCACCTGCGCCCCGGTGGACTCGTTTTCGGCCCATGCCGCCAGTGTGAAGGGGCCGTCGAGGTCTCCATCCTCTTTGTCGGCCACGGTCATTTCGTAGCCGGCGACCTTGCTGTATGCCTTGTCGGTGGTGGTCAGCAGGGCTTCCGCCGTCACGCCGTCCGTCTCGGTCAGGGTGATGCCCTGTGCCATCTGCAGCAGGACCCGGTGGCTGGTGTTGATGCCGTCCAGCACGCCGCTCTCAAGGGCCGAAGCATACTCCGGCAGCAGATAGTAGGGGTAGCCGTTCATGAAGTGGTCTGCATCCCCTTCCATCACAAGGCCCTCGGTGCGGGAAAGCCCGAATTCCGCCATCAGTGCGTCCAGATTGGGCGTGCTGTAATAGCTGTCGGTGGTCAGCAGGATCTTTCCGCCGCCGCTCAGATAACTGCGCAGCCCGCTCATCTCATCCACCAGTGCACCCGCCGAGGCGAAATCGTTCTGCGGGGTGCTGATGATGAGCAGATCGCAGTCCTCCGGGATGGCACTGCTGATGAGGTCGAGGGCCGTGACCGTGAAGTTCTGATTTTCCAGTGCCTCGGTCAGGGTGCTCGTCGGGGCCTGCTCGCCGTGGTTGGTGGTGTAGTAGGCGTGCAGCACTTCGCCGCTGGACAGTTTGTAGAGTGCGGCCGTGATCTTGTTTTCACCGTCAAAGGTCACGTTCGCGCTGCCGGTGGTGTAGTAATCGGAGTAATCGTATTCGTAGAGATCCGCTGCATCCAGCACCGTGCTTTCGTCTCCGGAGACAAAGATCAGACTGCCGTTTTCGGCATCCTGTGCGCCGTACTGTGTTGCAAAGGTCGGGTACACTGCCGGGTCTTTCAGTTCCCAATGGATATGGCTGCTCTCGGCAGCGTAGCGGTCGAGGAGTTTCGAGATAATGGCGTCCTCGTTGCCCGTCTCGCAGAGGTAGTAAATGGTCACATCTTTGTCCACCGCCCGGGCGATCTCCTTGGAGCTGTCTCTCAGGGTGTAAAGGCCGGCTTCCGAGAGGTCAAACTCGGTGTACTTGGTGGGGATGGCCCGCACCACCAGATTGATCAGAATTGCCAGCACGACGACGGCCACGGCAAGCACCGCCGACCAGACGCCGCTGCGGAACACCGCCGGGTTGACCGGCTGGGATGTTTTTTTCTGTTTCATCTTCATTCGTTTTCCCTCCCCTCAGTTCCAGCGGCGACGTTCAATGCCCTGCACCGTGAAGAACAGGAACACCGCCGTCACCGACAGATAATAGACCAATACCGGGATGGAAAAACTGCTGTTGATGAACGTCTCAAAAGGCGTAAACAGGCAAAGCGCACTCAGCACTGCGCTGAACGCCTCGGTCAGCCACGCGCTCTTGGCCAGAAACAGCGCGCAGAGCGCAACGCAGAGGGCCGCAAAGGTCAGGCAGCCCAGTGTGAAACTCCGGGTGCGCAGGCCAGCCGCTAAAGACGCAGCTCCGGCCAGCCCCGTAAAGACCACCAAGGCAACCGCACTGCCCGCGTTGAACATACTGCGCAGGCTGGGCATCAGATAAGCCAGCAGCAGCGCAGCAAAGCCCATGACCGCCGCGATGATCGGATTCTCGGTCAGGCCGGAGAGAAATTCACCGATGGCGATGGCCGCACAGCCCATCAGGTAATAGCAGAGCAGACCGGCCAGATTCGCCGCCAGTGCCGACGTCGTGCCGCCCAACACCTGCAACAGCAAGATCATAAGGACATCGGCCAGACAGGGCAGTGCGTAAACCACGCACATCGCAAAGAACTTACCCAGCACAATGCCGCTGACCGGCACAGGGCTGGTCAGAAGCAGTTGGTCGGTGCGGCTGCGGCGTTCCTCGGCCAGCGAGCGCATGGTCAGCACCGGAAAATAAATCAACAGCACAAACAGCGTCCGGTAAAGGGTGTAATAGCTGAAATCGGTGAAACCATAGCCCAGATTCAAAGCTAAAAAGTACAGGCCGGTGTCCGCCAGCAGAAAGGCCGTGAGGACATAGCCCATCATGCCGTGGAAATAACTGCGGAGTTCTCGCTTGAAAATTGCTGCCATGGGTCAGTCCTCCTTTCCTTCTGCGTCGTCCGCCGCGTTTGAATCTTCTGGTTCATCCCAATCGGCATCCTCCGGGCTTTTCGTGCCGGTCAGTTCAAGGTAACGCTCCTCAAGGTTCTGGGTCTCTTTCGTGAGGTCCAGCACCGTGCCGCCCTTCGGCGTCAGGATAAGCACCTGCTGGCAGACGGCCTGCACCTCGCTGAGGATGTGGCTCGAGAGGATCACGGTGTGGGAGCGGCCCAGTTCCCGGATCAGCTTCCGGATCTCGATGACCTGCGCCGGGTCGAGGCCCACGGTGGGCTCATCGAGGATGATGAGCTTGGGGTCCCCCAGCAGTGCCTGCGCGATGCCGACCCGCTGGCGATACCCCTTGGAGAGATTGCGGATCAACCGGGGCAGCACCTTTTCCAGCCCGGTGCGGCGCGCCGCCCGGAGCACCCGCTCGCTGCGGTCCGCCTTCTTCACGCCTTTCAGTTCGGCGGCAAAATCCAGATATTCCTGTACGGTCATGTCCGGATAAAGGGGCGGCTGTTCCGGCAGATAGCCCACGCAGGCTTTGGCCGCGTCTGCCTCTTCCGGCAGCGGATGGCCCGCCACCGTCACCTGCCCGCTGGTGGCCGAGAGATAGCCCGTCAGGATGTTCATGATGGTGGATTTGCCTGCGCCGTTTGGCCCCAGCAAGCCGAAGATCTGGCCGTCCTCCACCGTAAAGGAGAGGTCGTCCACCGCCAGATGCCGGCCGTATTTTTTGGTAAGATGGGATACTTCGATCACAGAAAATGCTCCTTTCCCGGTTTGTGCCGCATTGCTGGTTTATTTTAGTCGGTAAATGTGTTGATTTTATGCCAAACTCGTGTAAAAATCAAAAGCTTTTATTTTGTGCCTTCTTTCGCGGGATTTCGGGCGTTTCGCAGGGCCAGAAAGATGCAAAAAAGCACACAAAAAAGCGTCGCTTCCCATACAGGAAACGACGCTTTGAAAAGACCAGTAATTACTTACGGCCGAAACGCTTGTTGAAGCGTTCAACACGTCCGCCGGTGTCAACCAGCTTCTGCTTACCAGTGTAGAAGGGGTGGCACTTGGAGCAAACTTCGACGTGGATCTCGGGCTTGGTGGAACGAGTCTTGATGACGTTGCCGCAAGCGCAAGTGATGGTGCAGTCAACGTAGTTCGGATGGATACCCTGTTTCATTCTTTTCACCT
>CAVKZS010000019.1:0-11304 GCA_963660925.1 Eubacterium sp. CAG:38
GCACTTGGTGCTCGAGTATAATACCACACTCCGGCCCATTTGGCAAGCCTTTTTTCAAACTTTTTCGGCTCTTTTTTCGCTTTGTTTCTTTTTTACAGTTTTTTTCATTATTTTCGCGTCTGCTTTGACAAACTCCGGAATTGACTCATTTTCCCTCTTTTAATGTAATTATATAGGGGCATCGTATAGATGCCGGGGGATATTACGCCGCGGAATGGAGGTACTTTGCTCGTCCGATTTGTCAAGGGGGTTGCCCCTAGATTTTGCTCCGAAAATTCCGTCGTATTTTTGGCGAAAGCGACAAAACACAAAATGTAGTGGTTTCTCCATTGACATATCACTAAATAGTGATATCATAATATCAACGCAACCTTTACCGTTCACTTATTACACGGGTGCCTTCTAGCGATAGGGGACACCCGTTCACACTGCCCATAGATATAGTAGGAGGAGAGCACATGAAAATCATCAAGCGCAATGGCGCAGAGGTTCCATTTGACATCACCAAGATCATCACGGCCGTCACCAAGGCCAGCGACTCGGTGGGCGGCAAGAGCCGCCTGACCCGGGAGCAGATCACCCAGATCGCTGCGGCTGTCACCGACCAGTGTCAGGCACTGAACCGCGCCGTCAGCGTGGAAGAGGTTCAGGATCTGGTGGAGAACCAGCTGATGGACATCAAGGCCCACGACATTGCGCGGCACTACATCACCTACCGCTATGTGCAGAGCCTGAAACGCCAGACCAATACCACAGATGAGCGCATTCTGAGCCTGATCGAGTGCCAGAACGAGGAAGTCAAGCAGGAAAACGCCAACAAGAACCCCACCGTCAACAGCGTTCAGCGCGATTACATGGCCGGTGAGATCTCCAAGGACCTGACCGCCCGCCTCCTGCTGGACCCGGAGATCGTCAAGGCCCATCAGGAGGGTCTGATCCACTTCCACGATTCCGACTACTTCGCCCAGCATATGCACAACTGCGATCTGGTCAATCTGGAAGATATGCTCCAGAACGGCACCGTCATCTCCGGCACCTATATTGAAAAGCCCCACAGTTTTTCCACCGCCTGCAACATTGCGACCCAGATCATCGCACAGGTCGCATCCAACCAGTACGGCGGCCAGAGCATCAGCCTGACCCATCTGGCCCCCTTTGTCGATGTCTCCCGCAAGAAGATCGCCGCCGAGGTCGAGACCGAGATGGAAGGTCTGGATGTTTCCGTCGAGCGGAAGAAGGAGATCGTCGAACGCCGCCTGCGCAACGAGATCAACCGCGGCGTCCAGACCATCCAGTATCAGGTCGTCACCCTGATGACCACAAACGGTCAGGCTCCGTTCATCACCGTCTTTATGTATCTGGGCGAAGCCCGCAACCCGCAGGAGAAGGCCGACCTCGCCATCATCATCGAGGAGACCATCCGTCAGCGGTATCAGGGCGTCAAGAATGAGGCCGGTGTCTGGATCACCCCCGCCTTCCCCAAGCTGATCTATGTGCTGGAAGAGGATAACATCCGCCCGGGTTCTCCTTATTATTATCTGACCGAGCTGGCTGCCAAGTGCACCGCCAAGCGGATGGTTCCCGACTACATCTCCGAAAAGAAGATGCTGGAGTTGAAGGTCGATAAGAACGGCGAAGGCCACTGCTACACCTGCATGGGCTGCCGCAGCTTCCTGACCCCCTATGTGGACCCCGAAACCAACAAGCCCAAGTATTACGGCCGGTTCAATCAGGGCGTCGTCACCATCAATCTGGTGGACGTGGCCCTCAGCTCGGGCGGCAACTTCGACAAGTTCTGGAAGATCTTCGACGAGCGTCTGGCCCTCTGCCACCGCGCTCTGCAGGCCCGCCATAAGCGTCTGCTGGGCACCCCCAGCGACGCCGCCCCCATTCTGTGGCAGTACGGCGCACTGGCCCGCCTGAAGAAAGGCGAGAAGATCGACAAGCTGCTCTATGGCGGCTACTCCACCATCAGTCTCGGCTATGCCGGCCTGTATGAGTGCGTCAAGTATATGACCGGCAAGAGCCACACCGACGCCGGTGCCAAGCCCTTCGCCCTGAGCGTCATGCAGCACATGAACGACAAGTGCAACGAGTGGAAGAAAGCCGAGAACATGGACTACTCCCTCTACGGCACTCCGCTGGAGTCCACCACCTACAAGTTTGCCAAGTGCCTGCAGAAGCGGTTCGGCATCGTGCCCGGCATCACCGACAAGAACTATATCACCAACAGCTACCACGTCCATGTCTCGGAGAAGATCGATGCTTTCACCAAGCTGAAGTTCGAGAGTGAATTCCAGAAGCTTTCTCCGGGCGGTGCTATCAGCTACGTCGAGGTCCCCAATATGCAGGATAACCTCGAGGCTGTCATGAGCGTGCTGCAGTTCATCTACGACAACATCATGTACGCCGAACTGAACACCAAGTCGGACTACTGCCAGTGCTGCGGCTACGACGGCGAGATCAAGATCGTCGAGGATGACGGCAAGCTGGTCTGGGAGTGCCCCAAGTGCGGCAACCGCGATCAGAACAAGCTGAATGTTGCCCGCCGCACCTGTGGTTACATCGGCACCCAGTTCTGGAATCAGGGCCGGACACAGGAAATCAAGGATCGAGTCTTACACTTATGAACTACGCAACCATCAAATATTATGACATCGCCAACGGGCCGGGAGTCCGGACCAGCCTGTTCGTTTCAGGCTGCCGGCACCACTGCCCGGGGTGCTTCAATGAAGTCGCATGGGATTTCGGCTACGGCCAGCCCTTCGACAAGCCCGTCCGCAACGAAATTTTTGCCTCCTGCAAGCCGGACTACATCGCTGGTCTGTCCCTGCTGGGCGGTGAACCCATGGAGCCGGAAAACCAGCGGGAGCTGCTGCCCTTTGTCCGGAACTTCAAGGCCCTCTACCCCGGCAAGACGGTCTGGTGCTATTCCGGCTACACTTGGGAGCAGCTGACCGGCGCAGTACCGGCCTCCTGCCGGTGTGAAGTCACCGACGAGCTGCTGGCCCTGCTGGATGTGCTGGTGGACGGCCGCTTTGTGCAGGCCGAGTACGACATTTCCCTCCGCTTCCGGGGCAGCCGGAACCAGCGGCTGCTGGACGTTCCAAAATCCCTCGCCGCCGGGCAGCCGGTCTGGTGGGAGGATGAAAAGGTATTCGCAACGCATACAATGTAAAATAAACGCCCGGTTTTCCACAGGCTCATCAAAGAGCGTGGAAAACCGGGCGTTTTGTTTTATTCTCGGCTGCTGACCATATCCTCGATCACCCGCAGGAAGGCCATGCCGTAGCGGGCGGCTTTCTTTTCGCCGACGCCGGTGATGTTGAGCAGCTCGTCCATACTGAGGGGCTTCTTCTGCGCCATCTCGCGGAGGGTCGCGTCGTTGAACACCATAAAGGCGGGCACATTCTGCTTGCCGGCCAGCCGTTTCCGGAGAGCATAGAGGGCCGCCAGCAGCTTTTCGTCGGCCTCACTCAGATCGGAAGCCTCGGTGCTACGGCGGCGCGGACGTTCGGCAAGGCGGCGTGCCGAAGCTGCAGCCCGCTCCTTGGCTTCTGCCGCCCGCTGTTCCAGCTGCTGGGTCTCTTCCTCTGCCGCCAGACAACAGGAGCAGTTCCCGCATTTCTGCGGAGCAGCTTCGCCGAAATAGTGCAGCATGAATCCCCGCAGGCACTTCTGGGTGGTAGAATAGAACGTCATGTACTTGAGCCGCTCTTCGGCTTTGCGGGCGGCTTCGGCCTTGACATCGGCGGGCAGGCCGTTGTCCGCTTCCATCTCCTTTTCGATGAAGAACCGGATGGTCCGCACATCGGTGCCGGAATACAGCAGGGTGCACCGTGCCGGTTCGCCATCCCGCCCGGCACGGCCCGCTTCCTGATAGTAGCTTTCGAGATCCTTGGGCATATTATAATGGATGACGAACCGGACGTTCGGCTTGTCGATTCCCATGCCGAAAGCGTTGGTCGCCACCATGATCTGGATGCGGTCGTAAAGGAAATCGTCCTGATTCTTCCGCCGCACCTCCGGATCCAGCTTGGCGTGGTAGGCCGCCGCCCGGATGCCCCGGCTCTGGAGCAGCCGTGCCGTCTCATCTACCTGCTTGGTGGTGCTGCAATAGACGATGCCCGCGTTGTCCCGCTCCTTGAGCACCAGTTCCAGCAGTTCTTTCGGCTTCTGGCTCGGCAGGGCCCGCCGGGTCTCAAAGTAGAGGTTCGGCCGGTCGAAACCCGTCGTCACCTCGTAGGGGTTCTGCAGTTCAAGGCAGGTGCGGATATCCTCCCGGACGCGGGCGGTGGCTGTCGCCGTGAACGCCCCGATCACCGGACGGTTGGGCAGGCTGTCCACGAACGCCTTGATCCGCAGATAGCTGGGCCGGAAGTCCTGCCCCCACTGGCTGATGCAGTGGGCCTCGTCCACGGTCACCATGCTGATGGTCTTTTCCTGCGCGAACCGCTGGAAGCCCGGCATCTCGAGCCGTTCCGGGGCGACGTAGATGATCTTATACCAGCCTTCCCGGGCGCGGCGGAGCATCAGGGCTTTCTGGTTGTCGGTCAGGCTGTTGTTCAGGAATGCCGCCGCCACGCCCGCCTGCACCAGTGCACCCACCTGATCCTTCATCAGGCTGACCAGCGGCGAGACCACAATGGTGATGCCCGGCAGCAGCAGCGCAGGCACCTGATAGCAGATGGACTTGCCCGCACCGGTGGGCATCACCGCCAGCACATCCCGGCCGTTGAGCAGCTGCTCGACGATCTCCTCCTGCCCGGGGCGGAAGCTGTCGTAGCCGAATACTTTCTTTAAGATTGAACGCTGGTTTTCCATTCGATCCTGCCTCTCACGTTTTCGTCGTTGCCCTCTCAGTCACCTGCGGTGACAGCTCTCCCAAAGGGAGAGCCAAGACTTGCCTCTCCTAGAGAGGGCCGACACTAAGCTTTAGTATACCACAAATTTTTCCTTTCGTTGCGGATTTCCGAAGTTTTTTCTGGTTTTGATAGCTTTTCGGGCGCGAAAATGCTATAATGTAGTTACATATCTCCATCTCTGGCCGCCGCAAGCGCGTTCTGGCCGCAAAATCAATAAGGAGTATTTGAACCTATGCAACAGAAACTGATCACTTTTGCAGTCCCCTGCTATAACTCTGCGGCCTATATGCGCCACTGTATCGAGACGCTGCTCTCCGCCGGCGAGCGGGCCGAGATCATCCTCGTGGACGACGGTTCCGTCAAGGACGAGACCCCCGCCATCTGCGACGAATACGCCGAGAAGTACCCCACCATCGTCAAGGCCATCCATCAGGAGAACGGCGGCCACGGCGAGGGCGTCAATCAGGGCATCCGGAACGCCACTGGCCGGTACTACAAGGTCGTGGACAGCGACGACTGGCTGGACACCGACTGCCTCAAGAAGGTGCTGGATCGTCTGCAGTCCCTCGTCACCCGCGGCACCGCCCCGGATCTGATGATCTGCAACTACGTCTATGAGCACGTCGAGGACGGCACTTCCCACGTCGTCCGCTACACCAACGTCTTCCCCGAAAACCGTCTGTTCAGCTGGATGCACGTCGGCCACTTCCGCCCGGATCAGAACCTCCTGATGCACTCGGTCATCTACCGCACCGAGGTCCTGCGCAAGTGCGGCATGGTGCTGCCCAAGCACACCTTCTATGTGGACAACATCTTCGTCTACCAGCCGCTCCCCTTCGTCAAGAGTATGTACTACATGAATCTTGACCTCTACCGCTACTTCATCGGCCGCTCCGATCAGAGCGTCAACGAGAGCGTCATGGTCAAGCGGGTAGACCAGCAGCTGCGGGTCACCAAGCACATGATCGACTGTCAGGATCTCGACGCCCTCAAGAGCGAGAAGCGTCTGCGCGCCTATATGCTCCACTACCTGTCCATGATGATGGCGGTCAGCGACATCTTCCTGATGCTGGACGGCAGTGCCGCCGCCAAGGAGAAAAAGACCGAGCTGTGGCAGTACCTCAAAGATCACACCAGTGCCGATGTCTACCGCTCCATCCGTCTGGGCTTCGGCGGCCTGACCAACATGAAGTTCCCCAAGAGCGATCAATTCATCCTCGGATGCTACCGTTTCGCCCAGAAGGTCTTTAAGTTCAACTAAGCTGCAAAAACACCAAAAGCCTGTGCAGTGCTTCCCGTTTGGGATGCCGCTGCACAGGCTTTTTCTGGTTGATTCGGTTATGCGTTCAGCTCGGTGATGTCCAAGATCTCTGCATTGCCATCGAGGTCCTGATAGATCGTCACCACAGCCTGATAGGGTTCCGCGCCGGGATAGACGACCTGCGCATCGCAGAGGATGCGGTAGTTTGTACCTGCGACTACCTGCGTGCCCAGCAGTTCTACCGGCCGGTAGCTTACGCCGACAAAGCCTTCCATGGCTTTGTCAAAGGCAGCTTGTGCTTCCTTGGTCATCGCCGGAGACGCCGGCTGCGTCCAGCCGCCCACCAATTCTTCCGATTCCGGCTCCACCGGTTTCATTTCCGGTGCTGCATAGACGCTGACCGAAACGCCAATTGCGATCGCCGCGGCAGCTGCCGCAGCCAGTAACACGATACGATCCATATTCTGTACCTCCCTTTACTCTGAATACAGATGAACCGGCTCAGAAATTGCAGTTTGCACAAAAGAACCCCCTCAGAGCGGCAACTCTGAGGGGGTTCTCTCAATCAAATCACAGCTTGCTCAGCTGGGGGCCCTGTGCGGTATCCTTGACCGCCCAGCCCATGGCCGTCAGCTCCGCGCGGATGGCGTCGGCGGTGGCCCAGTCCTTGGCCTTCTTTGCGGCGGCGCGCTTCTCGACCAGTGCCGTCACCTCAGCAGGTACTTCGTCCTTCTTGCGGTTGTACATCAGGCCCAGCACACCGGTGATCTCGTCGAAGGCAGCAGCAACAGCCTCGAGAGCCGCCTTGCTGGAAGAAGCCGACAGTGTGTTGATCTCCTTGACCAGATCGAACACTGCAGCCAGTGCATCGGGGGTGTTCAGGTCGTCGTCCATAGCCTTGCAGAACTTAGTGCGTGCCTCGTCTGCCTTGGCCTTCAGGGTCTCGTCGGTGCCGAACGCGTTCTTGCTCAGGGCAAAGTCGAGGTTCTCACGGCAGGTGTAGAGACGCTCGAGGCTGTTCTTGCAGCTCTCAATCAGATCCACGGTATAGTTCAGCGGCATCCGGTAGCCGGCAGTCAGCATGAAGTAGCGGATCGGCTCATAGCCGTAGACGTTTGCCACATCACGGACGGTGAAGAAGTTGTGCAGGCTCTTGGACATCTTCTGATTGTCCACGTTGATGAAGCCGTTGTGCATCCAGTAGTGGGCGAACTCACAGCCGTTGGCGCACTCGCTCTGGGCGATCTCGTTCTCGTGGTGGGGGAAGATCAAGTCCTGACCGCCGCAGTGGAGGTCGATGGTCTTGCCGAGGTGGGTGCGGCTCATGGCACTGCACTCGATGTGCCAACCCGGACGGCCCATTCCGTAGGGGCTTTCCCATGCCGGTTCACCGGGCTTAGCGGCTTTCCAGACGGCGAAATCCGCCGGGTCCTCTTTCAGGTCGTCCTCCATCTGGCTGCGCAGCTCACGGTTTCCGCTCTCGAGGTCATCCAGCTTGAGGTGGCTCAGCTTGCCGTACTCGGGGTCGCTCTTGACCCGGAAGTAGACGTCGCCGTTCTTGGCAACGTAAGCGTGGCCGGAGTCGATCAGATCCTTCACGATGTCGAGGATCTGCTGGATGTGCTCGGTGGCGCGGGGCTGGACGGTGGGCTTGCGGCAGTTCAGGCCGGCGGCATCTTTCAGATACTCCGCCTCGAACCGCTGGGCCACTTCCTTCATGGAGGTACCCTCTTCCTTGCCCTTGGCGATCAGCTTATCGTCGATGTCAGTGATGTTGGAGACATAGATGACCTTGTTGCCCCGGTACTCGAGGTAGCGGCGCAGGGTATCAAAGACGATCAGCGGACGGGCGTTGCCGATGTGGATATAATTATAGACGGTCGGGCCGCAGACATAGATCCGGTATTCGCCGGGCACCTGCGGGACGAACTCTTCTTTCTGACGGGTCAGCGTGTTAAAGATCTGCATAGTGATTTCTCCTTTATTATAGGTTTATTATATCCACGCCTTTTGTGTAAGTCAAGGCAATTCGCCGCTTTTGACTTGCGCTTCGCCCTGTGCTACACTTGGAAAAACATCTTTTCCATTCAGGAGGTTTCCATGCAGCTTTTGACCAAACGTCTTTTTCTCATCCCGCTTCGCCCCGACGCCCTGCAGGGGCTGATTGACCGCACTGCCGACCCGGAAACGGCCGACGCCTACCGCGACATGAAACGCGGCTGCGAAGTCCATCCCGACCAGTGGCTCTGGTACACCGCATGGGGCATCTACCAGAACGATTCCGGCGACTGGGTCGGCGACCTCTGCTTCAAAGGCCTGCCCGAAAACGGCCATCCGGAGATCGGCTACGGCATCGAGCCGGAATTCTGGAATCAGGGCTACACCACCGAGGCCGTCCGTGCCGCCTGCAAATGGGCCTTGGAACAGCCCGGCGTTTCCGCCGTCGAAGCCGAAACCGCCCCCGATAACGCCGCGTCGCAGGCTGTCCTCCGCAAGGCCGGCTTCGTTCCCATGGGAATCCTCGGCGAGGAAGGTCCGCGGTTTATTCTGAAGGGCTGATTTGCCCCTTTACAACCGCCGGGAATTGTGCCATAATTTCTAGTATATAAATGGGAAAGTGTGCTTCCGGGACGGCAGATCGGCTGTCCGAAGCGCAAATCCGATCAGAGGGGTAACGATTATGAGCAAAATTACGATTCCCGAAAACTACACGCCCGCGCTGAACCTGTACGACACCCAGCGCGCCATCGGCACGGTCAAGCGGCTGTTCGCCGACACCCTGTGCGCCACCCTGAACCTCTACCGCGTGTCGGCTCCGCTCTTTCTGGAAGCGTCCACCGGTCTGAACGACGACCTGAACGGCGTCGAGCGGAAAGTTACATTTGACATCAAGGACAGCGGCACCGAGGCACAGGTGGTCCAGTCGCTGGCCAAGTGGAAGCGCAAAGCCTTGAAGGACTACGGCTTCCGGGTCGGCAAGGGCCTGTACTGCGACATGAACGCCATCCGCCGCGACGAGGAGTTGGACAACCTCCACTCCGTCTACGTCGATCAGTGGGATTGGGAGAAGGTCATCCGCGAAGAGGACCGGAACGAAGCCTACCTGAAAAACGTGGTGCGTTCCATCGTCTCCGCGGTCTGCGCCACCGAGATGAACCTCCACGCCATGTTCCCCCAGCTGCAGGATCTGCCGCTCCACACCCCCAACGTGACCTTCATCACCACGCAGGAACTGGAGGACAAGTACCCTGACCTGACCCCGAAGGAGCGGGAAAACGCTTTCGTCAAGGAAAACGGCACCACCTTCCTGATGAAGATCGGTGCGCCCCTTAAGAGCGGCAAGCCCCATGATGGCCGCGCTCCCGACTACGACGACTGGGACCTGAACGGCGACCTGCTGTTCTGGAACAACCCGCTGCAGTGCAGCTACGAGCTGAGCAGCATGGGCATCCGCGTCAGCCCCGAGAGCATGGACAAGCAGCTGACCATGGCCGGCTGCGACGACCGCCGCGCCCTGCCCTTCCACAAAGCCGTCCTCGCCGGCGAGCTGCCCTACACCATCGGCGGCGGCATCGGCCAGAGCCGCCTGTGTATGCTGCTGCTGGGCAGTGCCCACATCGGCGAAGTGCAGGCCAGCGTTTGGGACGAGGCCACCCGCGAAGCCTGCGAGAAGGCCGGCATCCCGCTGCTGTAATCATCCGACAAAAAATAACGGTCTGTCAAATCCGACAGACCGTTATTTTTATGCACATCTCCGGAACAGCAGCCCCGGATGCTTCTTTTTGCCGTTGCCGCCGGCCTTCCAGACCAGCCACGCATAGAAGAGGTTCATACAGACGATGGCGACCAGCCACTCCATCGACTGCCGGAACGTCTGCTCGTAGATCATCAGGAAAGGATACGGTCCCACGATCCACCGCTGGACGTTCGCATAGACCACGATGGAGCCATACAGCAGGGTTGGGATCAGGGCACAGAACACGTTCCGGCCCGACAGCCGCGGCTCCCGCTCGAGCAGTGTAAACGAAACAAAAGCGCAGAGCGGGTTGAGCAGATGGTGGTAGAGCATCGAACTGGCCGTCAGCAGAAAGACCACGCCGCCCTCGTCCTTGTAATAGGGGGCCAGCACGAACACGACGGTCAGAAACGTCATGGTCAGGCAGCAGGTGGCGATGAACTTGAGCCGTTTGACCCAGAGCGGAACTTCCCGCCCGGTGAGCAGAGCTTTTAACTGGAAAAGAGCCATCAGCAGGCAGACGAACGCCGTGAAGAAGTTGGAGTTTTCGGTGTAAAAGGTGAACATCTGGGTGCCGACGGCCTCCCAGCTGAGCCGGGCAGCGATGGGTTCCATCCAGACCACCGCAAGGTTGAGGGCGATGGACAGCACCCGGCGGCAGATGTTCCAGAGTTTTTTCTTCATGAAAGAATCTCCGATTCGTTATAATTTGCGAGAATATCAGAAAAACGAGCGGTTTGGGCCGCTCGTTTTCATTGTATGCTGTTTACTTCGCGGTATTGATGAAGGTGCGGTTATCCCACAGGTACTTGATGCCGGAGATTGCAGTGACTGCCGCCACCAGCCAGCACAGACCCACCGAGATCACCACGACCACCAGCGTCGCGTCCCACGAAATGTAGGAGGTCAGCGACACGCCGAAGAAATAGAAGATGATGGTCAGCATCTGGAGCACGGTCTTGACCTTGCCCCACATATTGGCGGCGATCACCTTGCCGTCCTTGGCACCGGCGGCGATCATCCGCAGGCCGGAGACTGCAAACTCACGGGCAAGGATGATGCAGAGCACCACCGGAGAGCAGATGCCGTCCCGCATCATGTAGATGAAGGCAACCGTGGTCAGCAGTTTATCGGCCAGCGGATCGGCAAACTTGCCGAAGTCCGTCACCATGTTCCACTTGCGGGCCAGATGGCCGTCCAGAAAGTCGGTGATGCTGGCCAGCGCAAAGACAATGCCCGCCAGCAGATACATGGTCGGGTTAAAATCATCCAGACCAAACCACGTCAGGGAGACGAAGATCATGAACACCGGCACCAGAACGATGCGGGTCAGGGTCAGTTTATTGGGTAAATTCATTCCACTTTCCCTCCAATTTTGTTATTTTACAACAGTACCATACAGATCGTAAAGGTCGCTGTCGTCCACCAGAACATCATAGAAC
>CAVKZS010000020.1:0-3836 GCA_963660925.1 Eubacterium sp. CAG:38
CCTGCGACGAGTACGGCAACTGCTCCGGTATGGGCGGCAAGACCAACTGCGGCGTTCTGAGCTATGCTTACGTCGATGCAGATCAGGCCGACTACGTTGTGGCCGTCACTGACTGCCTCGTGGCTTATCCCAACTACCCGGCTGAGATCAGCCAGACCAAGGTCGATTACGTCTGCGTCGTCGATCAGATCGGTATCCCCGAGAAGATCGCTACCGGTGCTGCCAAGCCCACCACCGACCAGCGCAAGCTGATGATGGCCGAGTACTGCACGCAGGTCGTGGCCAACACCCCGTACTTCAAGGACGGCTTCTCCTATCAGACCGGTGTCGGCGGTGCATCCATCGCTTCCACCATCTCCCTGAGCAAGATCATGGAGGAGAAGAACATCCACATGGGTCTGGGCGTCGGCGGCCTGACCAAGCCTATGTGCGAGCTGCTGGACCGCGGCCTCGCATACAAGCTGGTCGATACGCAGGACTTCGATCTGGACGCTGTCAACAACGTCCGTTCCAACCCCAACCACTTCCCCATCTCTGCTGGCGAGTATGCAAGCCCGATGAACAAGGGTGCCTTCGTCAACAAGCTGGACTATGTCATTCTGGCTTCTCTGGAAGTCGATACCCACTTCAACTGCAACGTTGTTGTTGGTTCTGACGGCGTCATCACCGGCGCACAGGGCGGCCATCCCGATACCGCACAGGGTGCAAAGTGCACCATCGTCATCGCTCCGCTGCTGCAGGGCCGTATCCCTGCCATCTGCACCGATGTCACCACCGTCACCACCCCGGGTGAGAGCGTGGATATCGTCGTCACCGATTACGGTGTCGCCGTCAACCCCCGCCGCCCCGACCTGCTGGAAGCCCTCCAGAAGGCCGACTGTGTGCCGCTGAAGACCATCGAGGAGCTGCGCGACATCGCTTACTCCATCGTCGGCGAGCCTGAGAAGGTCCAGTTCGGCGACCGCGTGGTCGGTATCATCGAAGCACGCGACGGCACCATCATGGATGTCGTCCGTGAAGTCAAGCCTTTCTCTTTCCGCGAAGATTGAGTGTTTCCCACCGGCGGTTTTTCCCTGTGGCTTGCCAACCCACAGGCTCGGAATTAGTTCACGGAAATTCCCTTCGCTCTTCTCAACCCCGCCGGAAAAGACCAACACACAACTTCATGCGATTCTCCTTTTAATGGTTTTGTGTTTTATACCGGCATAAAACCAAAGACCAGCCAGCTTGCACCGCGCAAAGCTGGCTGGTCTTCTTTTTTTGTTCCCAAAACTTACGTCAACGGCTGGTTTACCCTTTCAGCACCTTCGTTCCGGTCAATGGATCCGGGATGCCAAGTAGGGCCAGAATGATGGCCATGCGGATATAGACACCGTTGTGCACCTGATCGAAATAGGCGGCGCGGGGGTCATTGTCCACATCCAGTTTGATCTCGTCGATGCGGGGCAGGGGATGCAGCACCGGCATATCGGATGGAGCGAGCTGAAGCATTTTGGCATCCAGTGCATAGCAGCCTTTCAACCGGAGATAATCCTCTTCGTTGAAAAAACGCTCCTGCTGGATGCGGGTCATGTAGAGCACATCCAGATGCGGCAGCTCGGCCTCGAGGTCCGCGGTCTCCTTGTAAGTCTGATGGAGAGGCGTCAGTGTCTCGTCCTTGACGTACTGGGGGATGCGCAGTTCCTCCGGTGAGATGAACACGAAACGGTTGCCCTCAAACTGGCTGAGGGCGGCGGTCAGGGAGTGGACCGTCCGGCCGAATTTGAGGTCTCCGCAGAAGCCGACCGTCAGATGATCCAGTCGGCCTTTCCGCTGGCGGATGGTCATCAGGTCGATCATGGTCTGAGAGGGGTGGGCGTGTCCGCCGTCGCCTGCATTGATGATGGGTACCCGCGCATACATCGACGCCCGGAGCGGCGCACCCTCTTTCGGGTGGCGCATGGCGATGATGTCGGCATAATTGCTCACGACGCGGGCGGTATCCGCCACCGTCTCGCCCTTGCTGGCACTGGACAGCTGAGCCCCTGCAAAGCCCAGCGTCTTGCCGCCCAGCCGCAGCATGGCCGATTCAAAGGAAAGCCGGGTGCGGGTGGAGGGCTCATAGAACAGGGTCGCCAGAATGCGCCCATCACACAGATGCGCATAGGGTGCGGGATCTGCCTCCATTTTGTCGGCAAGGTCAAGAAGGGCCAGCTGTTCGTCCAGAGAAAAGCTGTTCGGCTCGATGAAATGTCTCACAGCCATTCTCCCTTCAGAACAAACTTTTCGCGTTCCGCACCGGTGGAGACGAACTGGATCTCGTGGTTCAGCTCTTTTTCGAGGAACTCCACATAGTCCTTGGCTTCCTTCGGCAGGGCATCCCAGCTCTTGCAGTGGGAGATGTCCTTGTTCCAGCCGGGCAGCAGAGTGACCACCGGCTGCATCCGGTCAAGGTCGGACAGGGTGTCGAAGCGGGGGACTTCCACGCCGTCCAGCTTGTAACCGGTGATGACCGGGATCTCTTTCATGCTGCTCAGAACGTCCAGTTTGGTGAGGGCGATCTTATCGGCTCCCTGACAGGCCAGACCGTACCGGCTGGCCGCACAGTCGAAGGGGCCGACCCGGCGGGGGCGGCCGGTGGCTGCACCGTATTCACCGCCGGCCTTGCGCAGTTTCTCGTTCCAGTCCTCGCCCATGGCGTTCTCGGCGGCGAAGGGGCCTGCGCCGACACAGGTGGAGTAGGCTTTCAGCACGCCCACCACATGGTCGAGCCGGCAGTTGGGGATCCCGGCACCCAGCGGTGCATAAGCGGCCAGCGTGTTGGAGCTGGACGTGAAGGGGAAGATGCCGTAGTCGATGTCACGCATGGCACCCAGCTGGGCTTCCAGCACGATCCGCTTGCCGCTGTCGTGAGCTTCCTGCAGGAACGCGCCCACATCACAGATGAAGGGGCCGAAGTGCTCGGCCTGCGCCTTGCACCAGCTCAGCAGGGCATCGTAGGACATCTTTTCCTGATGGTAGCAGCCCGCCAGCTCCATGTTCTTGGAGTCGAGGATCATGTGCAGGCGGTTCTGGGTGCGCTCCTCGTCCAGATGGAGCAGGTCGCCCAGACGCAGGGTCTTTTTGCGGTACTTGTCGCTGTACGCATAGGCGATGCCGCGCCGGGTGGAGCCGAAGGCACTGCCTTTCTTGGCGAGGCGGTCCTCTTCCAGACCATCCTGCACCTTGTGCCACGGCATCGAGATGGTAGCCTTGTCGGAGAGCTTCAGGTTTTTCGGGCTGACGGCAACGCCGCGCTCCTGAATCGCCTGCATCTCGCCTGCCAGATGGTCGAGGTCGATCACCATGCCGGTGCCCAGCACACAGGTCACGTCCGGGTGGAGGATGCCCGAGGGCAGCAGATTCAGGATGAACTTGCCCTTCTCGGTCACAACGGTGTGGCCGGCATTGTTGCCGCCCTGATAGCGGGCAACGACGTCTGCATTTTCAGCCAGCAGGTCGATGACGCGGCCTTTGCCCTCATCGCCCCAGTTGATTCCAGTAACAGCGGTCAGCATAACTTCATTTACCTTCTTTTTCGTTGTTCACAATGGCCTGCACTTTGGTGGGCAGACCGTAGATGCTGATGAATCCGGTGGCATCGCTCTGCTTGTAGTCGCCGCCGGCCGCAAAGGTTGCGATGTCCTCCCGGTAGAGGGAATAGGGCGACCAGACACCGGCGTTGATGAGGTTGCCCTTGTACAGTTCGAGGCGGACTTTGCCGGTGACGTGCTCCTGCGTGGAGGTGACGAACGCACTCAATGCCTTGCGCAGAGGGCTGAACCACTGGCCGTCGTAGACCAGCTCGCCAAAGGTGA
>CAVKZS010000021.1:0-10050 GCA_963660925.1 Eubacterium sp. CAG:38
CAGCGGCATGGTGCCCCACTGATACTTGCGGATGCCGCCGTAGTAGTGGGTCTTGAAGTAGCTCAGGTGGTTGGACTCGTACAGCGGGGTCGGACGCAGGTCCAGACGGGGGCTGTCGGTGTGGGCGATGACCAGATGGAAGCCATCCTCAAAGCTGCGGGTGCCGATGGTGGAAGCCACGACTGCCTTGTTCAGCTGGATGAAGTAGACCTTATCGCCGGGCTTGTAGGTCTTTTTCGGGTCGAACTTTTCGTAGCCGGCATCTTTGAGCATCTGCTCGCTCTCGGCGGCCACCTCGCGCTCGGTCTTGCCTGCGTCGAGGAACTTCTTGTAGCCCTCGGCGAAGTCGTGGGCGGCCTGCTTGACGGACGCATCCTTATCGGCTGCGTAAGCGGGCGTATAGAGCAGCTTTTCGGCCAGCTGCTGGGTCGGAGTTTTTTCTGCCATAGAATTCTCCTGCCTTTCCTATTCTTATGTTTTTATTTTAAACCGTGCGTTCTGCGGTTTGTGCGCGTGGATACGACGGTTTATTCAGGTTTCTTGCCCTGCATAGAGGCTGGTGTAGACCCCGTAGCAGGAAGTGATCTTTTCGACGTAGTGGTGCATCTGGGTATACGGAAATCCCTGCAGCGTCACACCGTCGGCCGAGTGTTCGGCCTGCTGGAGCAGCGCATCCACGGTGCCCCACCCGCTATGGTAGGCGGCCGCCGCCGTGGAAACGTCGCCGTTGTACCGCACAAGGCACAGGTGGAGATAGTAGCAGCCGAACCGGATGCTCACCGAAGGGTCGTACAGGTCATCGAAGGTCAGCTCTGCCGTATCGGTCATCTTGCCCCGCAGCCAGAGGAAAGTCTCCTCGGTCATCTGCATCAGGCCGCGTGCGCCCACACTGGACGTTGCGCCCGGGTCGAAGCCGCTCTCCGTCCGGATGAAGGCATCCACCAACAGCGGGTCGAGATCGTATTCATCGGCCCACAGCTCCACCTCGTCCTGATACTTGCGCGGATAGAGCTGCCGCTCCACGGTCTTGCGCACCGGCGGCAGGGCCAGCACTGCCATCACCACCAGAAACAGGGCAACTACGCCCCGCATCAGTTTCTTCAACGGAATGTCACACCCCGCCTTTCCGCTCTGCGCTGCCCGCGGGCCGCGTGCAGAGGGTCTGATAAAGTGCTTTCGCCCGGGCGGTCAGGGTTTCAAGATCGGCGTCATTTCGCAGAATGTAATCAGCCTTTCCAGTCAGAACGGCTTCGGGCGTCTGGGCATTGAGCCGACGCGCCGCCATTTCGGGGGCAATGCCGTCCCGGGCCGCGATGCGGGCCACACTCGTTTCAAACGGTGCCGTGACCACCAGCAGTTCGTCACACTCCGCCTCGGCCTCGGT
This sequence comes from Eubacterium sp. CAG:38, assembly GCA_963660925.1. Lineage (GTDB taxonomy): Bacteria > Bacillota > Clostridia > Oscillospirales > Ruminococcaceae > Faecalibacterium. The sequence goes on from CAVKZS010000021.1 coordinate 1,385, forward strand.
ACCGACGATGACCGCACCATCCAGCACAAAGAGGGCTGCACCGCTCTGCTCTGCTGCGGCTTTCGCGGCGCGGATGCGGGCCACGATCTCCGGGTGGGTGATGCCGTCGAGGGCATCTTTCCCTTCCGGAGTCGCAAAGGCACGGTCCGCCAGCAGACGGCGGTTCAAGGTGCCGTCCGGGTTCAGGATATCCTCCCCAAACCGCTCGGCCAGCTTCGGCAGCAGCGGCGAACCCGGCAGCAGGATCTCCCGGGAGATCTGGTCGGCATCGGCCACCGGCACGCCATGGCTTCGGAACAAGGCCGTGACGGTCGATTTTCCGCAGCCGCTCCGCCCGGTGATCCCCAGCGTTCTCATAGCTGGATCACCCGGAAGGCTGCAGCCCGGATCAGGCGGTTGTACACCGCCATCGAGAGGCCGTCCTTCTTGGGGCAGCGGGCGTACACCACGCCGTCGCCCTGCTCATCCAGTGCCCGCAGGCTCCGGAAAATGTGCTTGGCCTGATCCGCGCCGTCGTTCTCGCGGCCATATTCCACGCAGGGCCAATCCAGCTTTTCGGCCTCGCCGGTGAAGCAGAGGCAGCTGGGGTTCTGGTCAGCGTGGGCGTCCACATAGGCCTTGAACTGCTCAAAGCTGCCCTCCAGCAGGGTCACATCCGCCTTGGGCGCGTAGTGCTTGTATTTCATGCCCGGGCTGCGGACCACGGCACCTTCGGGCAGCTTTTCGAGGATAGCTTTCGACACCTCGACCTCTTCGCCCAGAGCACGCTCGAGATCCTCCAAGGTAATGTGGCCGGGGCGGAACAGGGTCGGCTTGTCGCCCACCACCGACACGACCGTGGACTCCACGCCCACGTCGCAATCGCCGCCGTCCAGAATCAGAGGCAGGCGGCCGTCCATATCGGTAAACACATCCTGTGCGTTGGTGGGGCTGGGTTTGCCGGAGAGATTTGCCGACGGTGCTGCAAAGGCACAGCCGCTCTGCTCGATGACCGCGCGGGCCACCGGGTGGCTCGGCATCCGGATGCCGACCGTATCCAGACCGGCGCAGCACTCGGCGGCAACTTCGGGGCCGCGGGGCATGATGATGGTCAGCGGGCCGGGGCAGAAAGCTGCCATCAGCAGCTGGGCGCGCTCCGGCACTTCGCTGACAAGGCCCGGCAGCATCTCAGGGCCGGTGACATGGACGATCAGGGGGTTATCCTGCGGGCGTCCCTTGGCCTTGAAGATCTTGGCTACCGCCTCGCCGTTCCGGGCGTCGGCAGCGATGCCGTAGACCGTCTCGGTCGGCAAAGCCACCAGCTCGCCCTGCCGCAAAAGTTCGGCAGCACGGGCGATTCCGGCCGCATCTGCCGGCCACATTTCAGTTTTGATTTTCATACGTTTTATCGCTCTTTTCTTCTGTAAAGAAGTTTCGCTTTACAGATTTTTCTCGCGTTTTATCAATTGTTTTTCTCGTTGAGATTTTTCAGCTTTTCGGCCTGTTCGTGGGTCGCCAGTGCGTCGATGATCTCATCCAGATTGCCGTCCATGATCTTATCAAGGTTGTGGACCGTCAGCCCAATGCGGTGGTCGGTGCAGCGATCCTGCGGGAAATTGTAGGTGCGGATCTTCTCGCTGCGGTCGCCGGTACCCACCTGCCCTTGGCGGTTGGCATTGATGGCGTCCTGCTGTTCCTTCTGTTTCTGGGCCAGCAGGCGGCTGCGCAGGATCTCCAGAGCCTTGTCTTTATTCTGGAACTGGCTGCGCTCGTTCTGGCACTCGACTACCATGCCGGTGGGGATGTGGGTCACCCGGATGGCACTGGACGTCTTGTTGATGTGCTGGCCGCCCGCGCCCGAGGAGCGGAAGGTGTCGATCCGCAGATCCTTCATGTCCAGCGCAAAGTCCACTTCCTCCGCCTGCGGCATCACCGCAACGGTGGCCGTGGAAGTGTGGATGCGACCCTGCGTCTCGGTCTCGGGCACGCGCTGCACCCGGTGGACGCCGCTCTCAAATTTGAGCCGGTTGTAGGCACCGGAACCGTTCACCGCGAAGATGGCTTCCTTCACGCCGCCCAGCTCCGTTTCGTTAAGATTCAGCACTTCCAGTTCCCAGCCCTTGCTCTGGGCGTACATGGTGTACATCCGCATCAGGCTGTGGGCAAACAGGGCCGCTTCCTCGCCGCCTGCCCCGCCCCGGATCTCGACGATGACGTTTTTGCCGTCGTTGACGTCCTTCGGCAGCAGCAGAATTTTGAGATTATTTTCCAGTTGTGCCACATCTTGACTCTTTTCGCTGATCTCCTGCTGTACCATCTCCTTGAAGTCCGGGTCGAGAGCTTCGCCCTCGAGCAGGGCTTTGGCCTGCGCAAGATGATCCTGCGCCGTGGCCAGTGCCTGATACGCCTGCACCACCGGCTCGGTCTCGTGGTACTCCTGCATCAGGCGGCGGAACAGCGCGGGGTCGGCAGCCGTTTCGGGATGATTGAGCCGCATCGAAAGTTCCTCAAACCGGCGGCAGACCGCCTCCATCTGGGAAAGCAATTTTGACATAAACGGGCAGTTCTCCTTACAACAGTTTCCGGATGTGTCACCGCCTAGCCCACACCGGGTTTGATGACTTTTTTGATGTTCTTCTCGATCTTGGCACGGGGCAGCATGACCTCGCGGCCGCAGCCCGTACAGCGGATCTTGAAATCCATGCCGACCCGCAGCACCTCGAAGCTGGATGCCCCGCAGGGATGCTGTTTGCGGGTCTGGATGGTATCGCCCACTGCGATATCCATGTGGTACCCTCCCTCCTGCCTGTGTACACAGGCCGTGTGTACCCGAATGCCGGTACATACAGATATAGTATAAACCAAACTCGTACAAAATGCAAATATCTGCTGCCGTCTGCGCATACATTTTACCAGCCGGCAGGCAAAACAAACAGAGAAAGAGGAATGAAAGATGATGCAAGCTTTTCGTACCGAGGGCAATTACCGCAGCGCAGGCCGTCTTTCGGCGGCCGAACTGCACACCGCGATGCTGAACCATGAAATTCTGCAGGCCACGGCCCTCGCCTTTGATACCCAGCGTCAGCTCCGGTTTGAGCTGGGCGGTGTGCGGGCCGTGATGCCCTTCGCCCAGTGCGCCGACGGTGCTGATACCGGAGCCGTGCGGGACATCGCCGTGCTGACGCGGGTGGGCCGGCCCACCTGTTTTATCATCGAAGGGCTGGATACTGACTCCGACGGCCAGCCCCTCTACCGCCTCTCCCGGGCTGAGGCCCAGCGGATGTGCAAGGCGGAGTATCTCGACCAGCTCCAGCCCGGCGATATCCTCCCCTGTACCGTCACCCACATTGAGCCGTTCGGAGCCTTCTGTGACGTAGGGTGCGGCATCAGCGCACTGCTCCCCATCGACTGTATGTCGGTCAGCCGGATCTCATCCCCTGCCGACCGGGTGGCCGTAGGCCAGCAGATCCTCTGCGTCATCAAGAGCCGCGACCCGCAGGGCCGGTTCGTATTGACCATCCGGGAGCTGCTGGGGACATGGGAGGAAAACGCCGCAGCCTTTACCGTAGGCGAAACGGTGGTCGGCATCGTGCGCAGCGTGGAGGAATACGGCACCTTCATCGAGATCGCGCCCAACCTCGCCGGCCTCGCCGAGAGCTGCCCCGACCTGCACCCCGGGCAGGCAGTCAGCGTCTACATCAAAAACATCCTGCCGGAAAAGATGAAGATCAAGCTGGTCATCGTCAACCACAGCCTGAACCAGAGCCACCGGTTCGCGCTCCACTACTACATCACCGAGGGCCATCTGGACCGCTGGGTCTACTCTACCCCGGAAAGCCGGAAGCAAATCGAGACGGATTTTGCAGTTGCGGCTTGCAATCCGGCCTGAAACCTTTTATACTATACTAAAAGAATGATTTTCAGGGAGATGTGTAGAGCGATGGCCTCAAACGATGCTTTTACCGCCGGCGTCCGACCCGGCGGACTGACCAACAGCACCGAGATCCGGTTGCTGCTGTGCTACCTTGTCAAGAATGCAGGGCCGATCACCCGCAAGGAGATCGAGGATGCCCTGATGGAGGAAGCCCTCGTCAATTACTTCGAGATCGGCTCCTGTCTGGATGATATCACCCGGCAGCAGTTGGTCACGCTGGACAATGACCGGTATTCCATCACCGATAAAGGCCGCAAGGTCGCGCAGGAGCTAGCCTACGACCTGCCCCGCAGTGTCCGGGAGCGTGCCGTCGCCGCCGTCCTCCGCGCCCAGACGTGGGCCCGCAAGGAAGCCGAGTACAGTGCCCGCATCTCCGAAAAGGCCGACGGCCACTGCACCATCCGCTGCACCATCAAAGCCCTCGATCAGGAGCTCTTCTGCCTGAACATCGGCACGCCCGACCGCCTGAGCGCGGAACTGGTCAAGAAGCAGTTCATCCTCAAGGGCAACGAGATTTACCAGATGCTCATCACCAAACTGACCGAAGAGGAAAAGTAAGCCTTTTTCAAGAACGATCTTTATTACGGCAAAAACCACCCCGGGAAGCCCTGCAAGCCTCCCGGGGTGGTTTTCTGTTACAGATTCAGAAAAGCGAGGAAATTACAGCTCGACGTTGAAATAACGCTTCAGCAGGCCCTCGAAGCCGCGGCCGTGGCGGGCCTCATCCTTTGCCATCTCGTGGACGGTATCGTGGATGGCGTCGAGGTTCAGAGCCTTGGCCTTCTTTGCCAGCTCCATCTTGCCGGCGCAGGCACCGCACTCGGCCTCAGCGCGCATCATCAGGTTCTTCTTGGTGCTGTCGGTGACGACCTCGCCCAGCAGCTCAGCGAACTTGGAAGCGTGCTCTGCCTCCTCGAAGGCATAACGCTTGTAGGCATCCGCGATCTCGGGGTAGCCCTCGCGCTCTGCTACGCGGGACATAGCCAGATACATACCGACCTCGCTGCACTCGCCCTCAAAGTTGGCGCGCAGACCATCGACGATATCCTGCGGAACACCCTCAGCCTTGCCGATGCCGACGACGTGCTCGGTCACATAGGTGTTGCCGGTCTTCTCGACGAAAGCGGAAGCCGGAGCCTTGCAGACGGGGCAGAACTCGGGGATGGTGTTCTCAGCGATGTAACCGCAGACGGTGCAAACGTACTTCTTCATAATAGTGTCCTCCATAAACTCTCTTTTTGTTATTTTTCAGGCTCGCCCTTGGTACCGGGCTGCCTTGGTTTCTGAGGCCATTATAGCGAATAATTCCTAGTTAGTCAAGGATAACAAGTGAGAATTATTCGCGTTTAACGAATTGTTCACACTTTCCTGCTCAGACCTGCAGATTGCCGCTGGTAGCAGCGTCGGAACCGTCGGCTGCATCGAACTCATAGTCGTTGCCGGGCAGGATGGCGTTCAGCAGAATGCCGACGATGGCAGCGATAGCCAGACCGGACAGGTTGATGGAGACACCGCCGACCGCGAAGGTCAGGCCGCCCACCGAGTTGAAGCCCAGAGCCGACACCAGAATGACAGCTGCAATGATGAGGTTGCGGCTGTTGGTGAAATCGACCTGATTCTCGACCACGTTCCGGACACCGATGGCGGAGATCATGCCGTACAGCACGAAGCTGATACCGCCGATGATGCCGGTGGGAATGGTGTTGATGACGGCCTCAAACTTGGGGCTGAAGCTCAGAATGATGGCAAGCACGGCCGCGATCCGGATGACCAGCGGATCGTAGATCTTGCTCAGGGCCAGCACACCGGTGTTCTCGCCGTAGGTGGTGTTGGCCGGGCCGCCCAGCAGACCAGCCATAGCGGTTGCCAGACCGTCGCCCATCAGGGTGCGGTTCAGGCCGGGGTCGTTGATGTAGTTGTGGCCGGTGGTTGCGCTGATGGCAGCGATGTCACCGACATGCTCCATCATAGTCGCCAGTGCGATGGGGATGATGGTGAAGAGTGCGCTGATGAACTCGGGGCTGCCGTCAATGGCGAAGAGGCCCATGGCTTCCTTGTGGAGCGGGATGCCGAACCAGCTGGCCTCGGCAATGCGCTGGAAATCCACCGCACCGGTGACCAGAGCCACCGCATAGGACACCAGAACGCCGATCAGGATGGGCAGGATCTTGACCATGCCCTTGCCCCAGATGTTGCAGATGATGACGGTACCCAGTGCCACGAACGCCAGCAGCCAGTTTGCCTGACAGTTGGTGATGGCCGACGGTGCAAGGATCAGACCGATGGCGATGATGATGGGGCCGGTGACCACAGGCGGGAAGTATTTCATGATCCGCCGGATGCCGCAGGTGGAGATCAGCAGGCTGACCAGCAGATAAACCAGACCCGAGAAGGCCACGCCTGCGCAGGCGTAGGGCAGCATCCGGGTATTGGCCACGGTCAGGTTGCCGTCGGCGTCAGCCAGCATGGGGGCCACAATGGAGAAACCGCCCAGATAGGCGAAGGACGAGCCGAGGAAGGCCGGAACCTTCTTTTTGGTGATGAAGTGGAACAGCAGCGTACCCAGACCTGCGCAGAGCAGGGTGGTGGAAACGCTCAGGCCGGTCAGCAGCGGCACCAGCACCGTTGCGCCGAACATGGCGAACATATGCTGCACGCCGAGCACCAGCATCCGGCCCGTGCCGAGCTGCCGGGCATCGTAAATGCCCTTGGAATAGTCGATGGACTGATTCATGAAGTTTTCCTCCTTTGGTTGCCGGCTCTCAAAAAAAGAGGCACCACCGCATTCAAGCGGCAATGCCTCGGATTTTCAAAAACCGGAAATGATATAAAGAAAAGAGGAACGCTTTTGCACGCAAATGCCGCATTCTGCTCTCCCCTTTCCCTCTCTACTCTGGTTAGTATAACAGAAATCGGGGGCCTGCGCAACCTTTTTTCGCTTTTTGCGGCTTCCCGGCTTGCAATCCGAGGACGGGTACACTATAATATTACCTACTATTATAGTATTCTTGCAAATTTGAGGCGTACCAAATTATGATTTATCTGGATTATTCTGCAAATACTCCGGCGGACGAGCGGGTGCTCGAGCGATTCTGCGCTGTGGAGCGGGCCTGCATCGGCAACGCCAACTCCCACCATCAGGCGGGCGAAGCGGCCAAGGCCGTGATCGACGAGGCCACCCAGAACATCGCTTCCCTGCTGGGCGTCCAGCCCGCTGAGATCATCTATACCTCCGGTGCCAGCGAGTCGAACAACTTCGCGCTCAAGGGGCTGGCCCGGCTTTCCCGCCATGTGGGAAAGCACATCATCTCCACCCCGCTGGAGCATTCTTCGGTCAGCGGAACTCTGACCGCCCTGCAGGAACAGGGCTACGAGATCGACCTTGTGGACATCCGCAGGGACGGCACCGTGGACCTCGAGCATCTGCGGGAGCTGCTGCGCCCGGACACCATTGCCGTGGCGGTCACCATGGTGGACAGTGAGCTGGGCGTGGTGCAGCCCATCGCCGAAATTGCTGAGATCCTGAAAGCCTACCCCAACTGTCACTTTCATGTGGACGCGACGCAGGCCGTCGGCAAGATTCCCGTCTCCTTTGACGGCATCGACACCATGAGCCTGACCGCCCACAAATTCTACGGCTTGAACGGCATCGGTCTGCTGCTCAAGCGGCGGGGACTTGCGCTGGAGCCTCTGATCCACGGCGGCGAAAGCACCACCATCTACCGCAGCGGCACCCCCACGGTTTCCCTCGCGGCATCGCTGGAAACCGCACTGGATTCGGCCGTCCGTGATCTGCCCCAACGGGCGGAAAAAGTAAAGCAGCTCAACGCGGAGCTTCGCACCGCCCTGTCCGCCTATCCGAAAGTGCGGATCAACAGCCCTGAGACCGCCATCCCTCACATTTTGAATCTGAGCGTCCAGAATGTCAAGGGCACGGTTTTTCAGCGGGAGCTGAATGCTCACGGCGTCTGCGTCTCGGTCAAGTCGGCCTGCTCGTCGGACGGTCTGCCGTCCCGGGCCGTGTTTGCGGTCAGCCGCGACCGCCGGAACGCCCTGTCCTCGTGGCGGATCAGCCTGAGCCATTTGACCACCGAGGACGAGATCAAAGCATTCATGGAGGCGTTCGACGCCTGTTACCGCCAGTTGACCGCCGACTGAGCGGCCCCAAAAGAGAGGATTTGAAATGAAACGCGAACTGGAACCCTACCAGATGATCGAACGCAGCATCATCAAAAAATACCGCAAAGAACTTTGGACGCCCTTCATCGTAGCCGTGAAACGCTACGAGCTGATCCAAGCCAACGATAAAATTGCCGTCTGCATCTCGGGCGGCAAGGACTCCATGCTGATGGCCAAGCTGATGCAGGAGCTGCAGAAACACAGCGATGTGCCCTTTGAGCTGGTTTTTCTCGTAATGGACCCCGGTTACAACGAGATCAACCGCCAGAAGATCGAGTCCAACGCCGAGCTGCTTCACATCCCCGTGACCATCTTTGAGAGCAACATTTTCTCGGTAGCCAACAACACCGACAAGAACCCCTGCTACCTCTGCGCCCGGATGCGCCGCGGCCACCTGTACAGCAAAGCCAAGGAGCTGGGCTGCAACAAAATCGCGCTGGGCCATCATTTTAACGATGTCATCGAGACGACGGTCATGAGTATGTTCTACGGTTCCCAGCTGCAGGCCATGCCGCCGATGCTCCACAGCACCAGCTTCCCCGGCATGACCCTCATCCGCCCGATGTACTGCATC
>CAVKZS010000022.1:0-8995 GCA_963660925.1 Eubacterium sp. CAG:38
CCGACGACCCCCAGCGTGACAGGCTGGTGCTCTAACCAACTGAGCTACCGGGCCATATCCGGAGCGATTATTACCGCTCCTTATGGAGCGGCCGACGAGGCTCGAACTCGCTACCTCCACCTTGGCAAGGTGGCGCTCTACCAGATGAGCTACGGCCGCATAATGGTGCCTCCGATCGGAATCGAACCAATGACACGGGGATTTTCAGTCCCCTGCTCTACCGACTGAGCTACAGAGGCGCACCGGACGATGATTATTATACCCGAAATTTGGGATTTGTAAAGGGGTAAATTCAAATTTTTTTGAAAAAACTGAAAATTTCTCCCAAAACCGCGTGCAAACGCCGAATAATTCGGCTAAAATAAAAGGGCAAATGTCTGCGGGCGGAACGGCCCGCCGGTGCCGAATCGGAATTTGACTTTATTAACAACCTATGGTTTAATAATTGGGAAACAGAGCAAAGCGGCACCCGCTGCCCAACGCAGGGCGCGGGCGTGCCGGGAGGATCAACATGGCAAGAAAACAGGAATATGGCAACGAAAGCATTACTTCTTTAAAAGGTGCCGACCGTGTCCGCAAGCGTCCGGCCGTCATCTTCGGTTCAGACGGTGTGGACGGCTGCGCCCACTCGATCTTCGAGATCGTGTCCAACTCCATCGACGAGGCCCGCGACGGCCACGGCAGCGTCATCAACGTGACCCGCTGCAAGGATGGAAGCGTCATCGTCGAGGACTTTGGCCGCGGTATGCCCGTGGACTGGAACAACGGCGAGGGCCGGTACAACTGGGAACTGCTGTTCTGCGAGATGTACGCAGGCGGCAAATACGGCGAGGGCGAGGACAACTACGAGTTCAGCTTGGGCCTGAACGGTCTGGGTCTGTGCGCCACCCAGTATTCGTCGGCATGGATGACCGCCGACATCTACCGCGACGGCTACCACTACCACCTCGACTTCCAGAAGGGTGAGAATGTCGGCGGTTTGCAGAAGGAGCCTTACAAGGGCCGCAGGACCGGCAGTATCATCCACTGGAAACCGGACGACGAGGTGTTCACCGACATCGACGTGCCCGGCAGCTATTATAAAGATGTGCTCCGCCGGCAGGCCGTGGTCAACGCGGGCCTGACTTTGAACTTCACCGATGAGAAAGAAAAAGACCCTGCCACCGGAAAGGCGTGGAAGGAGAGCTGGTGCTACGAGCACGGCATCTCCGACTATGTGGCCGAGGTCGCGGGCGAGGACAGCCTGACCCCGGTGTTCAGCTGCGAGAGCGAGGCTTCCGGCAAGGACCGTGAGGACCAGCCCGAATATAAGGTAAAGATGAGCGCGGCATTCTGCTTTTCCAACAAAGTCCAGATGCTCGAGTATTACCACAACTCGTCTTGGCTGGAGCACGGCGGAAGCCCGGAGCACGCGGTGCGCACCGCCTTTGTCTACCAGATCAACAAATACCTGAAGGACAAGAACCTCTACAAGAAGGGCGAAAGTTCCATCAGCTTTCAGGATGTGCAGGACTGCTTGGTGTATGTCTCGTCCAGCTTTTCCACCCGCACCAGCTACGAGAACCAGACCAAGAAGGCCATCACCAACAAGTTTGTCTCGCAGGCCATGACCGACTTCCTCAAGCACTATCTCGAGGTCTACTTCCTCGAGAAGCCGGAGGAGGCTCAGAAGATCTGCCAGCAGGTCTTGGTCAACAAGCAGAGCCGCGAGCACGCCGAAAAGACCCGCCAGAGCATCAAAAAGACCCTCTCCACCCAGATCGACCTCGCCAACCGGGTGCAGAAGTTTGTGGATTGCCGCACCAAGGACGCTTCCCGCCGGGAACTGTACATCGTCGAGGGCGATTCGGCTATGGGCGCGGTCAAGACCAGCCGGGACAGCGAATATCAGGCCATCATGCCCATCCGCGGCAAGATCCTGAACTGCCTGAAAGCCGATTATGCCCGCATTTTCAAATCGGACGTCATCGTGGACCTCATCAAGGTCATGGGCTGCGGTGTCGAGCTGGGCGGCAAGCACAACAAGGAGCTGGCCACCTTCAACCTTGACAACCTGCGCTTCAACAAGATCGTCATCTGTACCGATGCCGACGTGGACGGCTACCAGATCCGCACCCTCGTGCTGACCATGCTCTACCGCCTGACCCCCACCCTCATCAACGAGGGCTACGTCTACATTGCGGAGTCGCCGCTGTACGAGATCACGACGAAAGACCGCACCTACTTCGCCTACACCGAGCCGGAGAAGGCCACCTTCCTTGAGGAGATCGGCGACAAGAAGTACACCATCCAGCGGTCGAAAGGTCTGGGCGAGAACGACCCCGAGATGATGTGGCTGACCACCATGAACCCGGAGAGCCGCCGTCTTATTAAGGTGATGCCGACGGATGTGATTGAGACGGCCAAGGTCTTTGATATCCTGCTGGGCGACAACCTCGCCGGCCGCAAGGAGCATATTGCGGAGCACGGCGCAGAGTATTTAGACGACTTGGATGTGAGCTGAGAAATCAACCTCTCCGTCATCGCTTACGCGATGCCACCTCTCCTACTGAGGAGAGGCCTTGGCAGTCGATTTTAGTTTCATCTATCCGCCAGAGGCTCCCCTACTAGGGGAGCTGTCGAGCGATAGCGAGACTGAGAGGTTGGACGAAGCAGCTGTTGATCTGAATAGAGGATAGAAAGAATGCCAAGAAAAACAACCAAGAAAACCGCAAAGCCCGTTCGCCCGCAGCTGGGCGAGGGCGTTGAAATTTTAAATGCCGGCAGTGTGCTGGAAGACCCCATCACCCGCACGCTGGAAACCAACTATATGCCCTATGCGATGAGCGTCATCGTCAGCCGTGCGCTGCCCGAGATCGACGGCTTCAAGCCGGCCCACCGCAAGCTGCTCTATACGATGTATGAGATGGGCCTCATCAAGGGTGCCCGCACCAAATCGGCCAACATCGTCGGCAGCACCATGCACCTGAACCCCCACGGCGACGCGGCCATCTACGACACCATGGTGCGCATGGGCCGGGGCAACGAGAGCCTGCTGGTGCCCTATGTGGACAGCAAGGGCAACTTCGGCAAGGCGTACAGCCGGGATATGTCCTGCGCCGCCGCCCGTTACACCGAGGCCAAGCTTGAGGGCGTCTGCGAAGAGCTGTTCCGGGATATCGACAAGGAGACCGTCGATTTCGTCCCGAACTACGACGGAACCACCACCGAGCCGACCCTGCTGCCGGTGACCTTTCCGACCATTCTGGCCAACAACACGCTGGGCATCGCGGTCGGCATGGCCTGCAACATCTGCTCCTTCAATCTGGCTGAGCTGTGCGCCACCACCGTGGCCCTGATGAAAGACGAGCACCACGACATCGGCACCACCATGCCGGCCCCGGATTTCGTGGGCGGCGGACAAATTATTTACGACGAAGCCCAGATGCGGGAGATCTTTGAGAACGGCCGCGGCAGCGTCAAAGTCCGGGCACGGTATAACATTGTGCCGGGCGAGAACATGATCGAGATCACCCAGATCCCGCCCACCACCACGGTGGAAGCCATCATGGACAAGATCGCCGAGATGGTCAAGGCCGGCAAGATCAAAGAGATCAGCGATATGCGCGACGAGACCGATCTGAACGGTCTCAAGCTGACTCTCGATTTGAAGCGCGGCGTGGACGCCGACAAGCTGATGGCAAAGCTCTTCAAGACCACCCCGCTGGAGGACAGCTTCAGCTGCAACTTCAACATTCTGGTTTCGGGCCAGCCCCGGGTCATGGGCGTCCGGGAGATTCTGAAAGAGTGGGCGGCGTTCCGCACCGAGTGTGTCCGCCGCCGCACCTACTACGACCTCCACGGCAAGGAAAAGCGGCTGCACCTGCTGCAGGGTCTGGCCGCCATCCTACTGGACATCGACAAGGCCATCCACATCATCCGCACCACCGAGGAAGAGACGGAGGTCGTCCCCAACCTGATGATCGGCTTCGGCATCGACGAGGTGCAGGCTGACTATGTGGCTGAGATCAAGCTCCGCCACCTCAACCGGGAATACATCCTCAAGCGGACGGGCGAGATCGAGCAGCTGGAAAAGGACATTGCCGACCTGAACGACGTGCTGGCCCGGCCCTCCCGCATCCGCCGGATCATCATCAACGAGCTGAACGACGTCGCCAAGAAATACGGCCAGCCCCGCCGCAGCGAGATCCTCTACGATCTGCCCGAGGACGACGGCGGACAGGAAGAGAAAACTGTGCCGGATTATCCTGTCACGGTCTTCTTCACCCGCGAGGGCTACCTGAAGAAGATCCCGCCCCAGAGCCTGCGCACTGCCGGTGCACACAAGCTGAAAGAGGGTGACGAGATCATCCAGCAGGTCGAGACCCGGAACAACGTCGAGGCGTTGTTCTTCACCGACAAGCAGCAGGTGTACAAGGTGCGCCTTGCCGAGCTGGAAGACGGCAAGGTGGCCCAGATGGGCATCTACATCCCGGGCCGTCTCGGGATGGACGAGGGCGAAACCGTCCTTACTATGGTCATCACCGGCGATTACAGCGGCTTCATGTATTTCTTCTTTGCCAGCGGCAAGTGCGCGAAGATCCCGCTGTCGTCCTACGCCACCAAGCAGAACCGCCGCAAGCTGCTCAAAGCCTACTGCGACAAGGAGCCGTTGGCCGTGATGCTCTACCGCGCCGAAGAAGGGGAGCTTGCCATCCGCACCAGCGCGGGCCGGATGCTGCTGGTCGGCACGGCGCAGATCGCCTCCAAGACCACCCGCGACAGTCAGGGTGTAGCGGTCGTGACCCTGAAAAAGAACCAGCACATCGAGTCGGTGGTTCCGGCAGACACGCTGGAACTCGCCAACCCCCACCGCTATCGCGTCCGCAGTCTGCCCGCCGCCGGTGCGTTGATCCGCGCTGAGGACGAAGGGGAGCAGATGAGCCTGCTATAATGGACCACCGGACACTTGCTTGGGAAACATCCGGCAGTCCGGGAAAACGTCAGCTGGGGACAGAGAAAGAGAACATCTATGCAGAATATTGATTTGATTTGTGTCGGCAAGCTCAACGCGAAATACTTCGCCGAGGGCGTGGCCGAGTACCAGAAGCGGCTGGCGGCCTTTGCCAGCTTCCGGATCATCGAGCTGCCGGAAGAGAAAATCGAAGAAAAGAACGCTTCGGATGCTGTGGTGAAGAAAGCCCTCGACAAAGAGGGCAAAGCCATCCTCTCCAATGTCCGGAAAGGCGCGGCCATCGTCGCCATGTGCATCGACGGCAAGCAGATCTCCAGCGACGAGCTGGCGCAGTTCCTCGCCGACCGTGCCAACAGCGGCGCAGGCGATGTGGCTTTTGTCATCGGCTCGTCCCACGGCCTGTCCGATGAGGTGAAAAAGGCGGCGGCCCTCAAGTTCAGCATGGGCCGCATCACCATGCCCCATCAGCTGGCCCGCCTTGTCCTGACGGAACAGATCTACCGCGCCTGCACCATCAATGCAGGAATGAAGTACCATAAGTAAGCTTGCCCTCTCCGTTATTGCTTCGCAATGCCACCTCTCCCGGAGTGAGAGGCAAGTCTTGGCTCTCCCTTTGGGAGAGCTGGCGAGCGAAGCGAGACTGAGAGGGCTCTTTACACCCCCTGCAAAACATGGTAATATAAAACTACGCGGCAGTGGGGAAAGCTGCCCGAAACAACACAAACGACACGGCAAGCCAGCCGCGGACGGAAAGGATGTTATTACAATGGAACAGAGCGAAAAGACCCTTGATATGATCGTCAATCTCTGCAAGAACCGTGGTTATGTGTTCCCCGGTTCTGAGATCTACGGCGGTCTTGCGAACAGCTGGGATTACGGTCCTTTAGGCGTGGAATTCAAGAACAACGTCAAGAAAGCATGGCTGAAGAAGTTCGTGCAGGAAAGCCCCTACAACGTCGGCCTTGATGCCGCCATCATCATGAACCCCCAGACTTGGGTGACCACCGGCCACGTCTCCAGCTTTTCGGACCCGCTGCTGGACTGCCGCGCCTGCAAAGCCCGTCACCGTGCGGACAAGCTGATCAGCGAGGAGCACCCGGAAGTCAACGTCGATGCCATGAGCTTCGACGAGATGGACAAGTTCATCGCCGAGCACGAGGACATCGTCTGCCCCGTCTGCGGCAAGCACGACTTCACCCCCATCCGCAAGTTCAATCTGATGTTCAAGACCGCCATCGGCGTCACCGAGGACAGCTCTTCCACCTGCTATCTCCGTCCCGAGACGGCACAGGGCATCTTCGTCAACTTTGCCAACATCCAGCGCACCACACGCCGCAAGCTGCCCTTCGGCGTGTGTCAGGTCGGCAAGGCTTTCCGCAACGAGATCACCCCGGGCAACTTCACCTTCCGCACCCGCGAGTTCGAGCAGATGGAGTGTGAGTTCTTCTGCAAACCCGGCACCGACCTCGAGTGGTTCGCTTACTGGAAGAACTTCTGCGAGAACTGGCTGCTGAGCCTTGGCATCAAGAAAGAACACCTGCGCCTGCGCGACCACGAGCCGGCAGAGCTGGCTTTCTACAGCCGCGCTACCACCGACATCGAGTATGCCTTCCCGTTCACCGATTGGGGCGAGCTGTGGGGCATCGCAGACCGCACCAACTACGATCTGACCCGCCATCAGGAAGCCTCCGGAAAGAGCCTCGAGTACTTTGACTCTGAGACCAACGAGCACTACATCCCCTACGTCATCGAGCCGTCTCTGGGCTGCGACCGTGTGGCTCTGGCCTTCCTGTGCGAGGCTTACGACGAGGAGCATCTGGTCGATGCCAAGGGCAAGGAAGATGTCCGCACCGTCCTGCACCTGCATCCGGCTCTGGCTCCCTATAAGTGTGCAGTTCTGCCCCTGAGCAAGAAGCTGAGCGACAAGGCCATGGAGATCCGCAACGAGCTGAGCAAGTACTTCATGGTGGACTTCGACGATACCGGTTCCATCGGCAAGCGTTACCGCCGTGAGGACGAGATCGGCACTCCGTACTGCATTACCGTGGACTTTGATACCGTCGGCGACGAGGCAAAGGGCATTGTGGCCGACAACTGCGTCACCGTCCGCGACCGCGACACCATGGAGCAGGTCCGTATGCCCATCAGCGAGCTGAAGAGCTACATCGAGAGCAAGATCGAGTTCTAAACAAGCATTTTTCCGGAGCTGCCGCATCCCGCGGCGGCTCCTTTTGCGTACTGGATAAAAATAGCTCCGCCGTTGCATTTTCGGCGGAGCTATGGTATACTCTAAGCAGAGAGAATGCTGTCCGGCAAACGGTTAGCACCTTTCCGGCTAGTCACTTATAAAAAATGACCGCGCGAGTTGGTAGCTGGGCGGTCATTTTTTATTGTTGAAAATCTTCCATGCGATATCAAACATCCCAAAGCCGACGGTTGCAAGCAGCGTCAGCAACGCGAGAGTCTCTAACAACGTCATGAAGCATCACCCCTTTCGCTCAGGAGCGTCGGGGGCTGAAACAATAAAATATGTACAAACCTTTTCCGACGCAAAGCCGGAAAGGTGTGACCGCCTGCCGTATGTGGACAGCATTCTCATAAATTTAGTATAGCAGATGGAATTTTCTTTTTCAACTCAAATCGAGAAAACCGGTGCAGTTTTGCACCGTGGGAGGTACGATTGTGAAAAACTTTGACGAACTTCTGAAAAAATATGCCGATTTTATCGTCCGGGTGGGCGTGAACCCCCAGCCGGGCCAAACCCTTATCATCAATTGCTCGCTGGAAGCTGCACCGCTGGCACGGCTCTGCGTCCGCAGTGCCTACGAAGCCGGTGCCCGGGATGTGCTGGTGAACTGGTCGGACAACGCGGTATCCCGCAGCCGGATGGAGCTGGCCGGCGAGGAAGCCCTGACCGACTTCAAGTCTTGGCAGCTGCGCCGGTATCTGGACTACGCCGAGAGCGAGGGCGGTGTCTGTGTTCTGCATCTGCTGGCCGACGATCCCGAGGTGTTCGCGGGTCTGGACGGCGGCAAGATCAGCCGGGTGAACGCCGCCAGCCGCAAGTTCATGGAGCCGTGGCGCGGCTATACTATGAACGACCGGGTGCAGTGGTCCATCGCCGCCATGCCCAGCGCATCGTGGGCCAAGAAGATGTTCCCCGAGCTGGACACCGACGCCGCCATTGAGAAGCTCTGGCAGCTGATCTTCGACGTCTGCCGCGTCACCGGCGGCGACCCGGTCAACGAGTGGAAAGCCCATCTCGACCGTCTGACCGTGCTGCGGGACAAGATGAATGAATTTGACCTCGAGAGCGTCCACTTCAAGAGCAGCAACGGCACCGACCTGACCGTTGGTCTGGCCGATGAAGCCCGCTGGGAGAGCGCGGCCAGCAAGAGCGAAAAGGGCGTGGTCTTCCTGCCGAACATCCCCACCGAGGAAGTCTTTACCGCACCTCACAAGGACAAGGTAAACGGCATCGTCTACGGCACCAAGCCCTATGTCTTCAATGGCCAGCTCATCAAGGGCTTCCATGTCACCTTCAAGGACGGCAAGGTCGTCGAGCACGGGGCCGAAGAGGGTGCCGATCTGCTGGGCCAGCTGCTGGACACCGACGAGGGTGCACGGCACATCGGCGAAGTTGCGCTGGTGCCGGCTTCCAGCCCCATCAACCGGAGCGGCGCACTCTTTTACAGCACCCTGTTCGACGAGAACGCAGCCTGCCACATCGCCTTCGGTGCCAGCTATCCCGGCACCACCGTGGGCGGCACCGGCCTGACCAAAGAGCAGCTGCTCGCCCGCGGCATGAACCAGTCCAGCCTGCACGAGGATGTGATGATCGGCGCAGAGGACAGCGAGATCACCGGCAAGTGCCGCGATGGGCGCGTGGTGGAGCTGTTCAAGGACGGAGTTTGGGTGCTTTAAGCGATTTTTCCGCAAAAAAGCTTGCATATTCTGCCCGAGTATGCTATATTCTAATTGTACGATATAACTTTTACTGGAAAGTGGGCCGCAAGGTCCGCTTTTCTTGTTTGTTTGGAG
>CAVKZS010000023.1:0-23019 GCA_963660925.1 Eubacterium sp. CAG:38
ATTGTCTATATTTAAGGGTTCAGCTGAGCTACTTCTGAATGATTTTCGGGGATAGCAAAAATGACCTGTGCCTAAATAAAAGGGGTCACATCTTTGAAGTTGTCCTTGACAAAGGGTACAGTCTAGATGGTTCCTCTCTGTTTTATTCTTATCAGTTTTATTAGATTGTGATTTTGGCCGCACCTGAACTGCGTTTTCGGCAGCACAAGAATTGCTGTTTGCGCAATTCTGTACTTGTGCTTTTGGCAGTCTAGACGAAAAGTTCTTGACATAGATCAAGCTGGGTCTGCCCAGTCCTCGCCGTTTGCGCTCAATGAGGTCGGCCTGTTCCAATTCCCGAAACAGCTTGACCGCCTTGTGTTCAGCGCAGCAGAGGGATTCCTGCACCTCCCGGACGGTGTAGATGATATACACGCGTCCCTGCTCATCCAGCCAGCCGTTCTTTGCAGACAGGCTCATGCGGTCAAGCAAGATGCCGTACAGTGTCCGGGCATCTGTGGAGAGCTGCCGGAAACGGCTGTCCTGAAAGAGTGCTTTCGGAATACGGAAGTAGGCAAACAATTCACCCGACTGCCCATAGAAGTAGTCGAGCGTCATTTGATGTGGCCTCGAATTTTCAACTGTAAGTGTGTGTTCATGTGCAAAACCTCCTTATCTGATTTTTGCAAAAGAAAAAGCGCACCTTCAATTTTGCGGAAACTGAAAGTGCGCTATGTAAGATTCACTTGACTGTCGAGAGAATATCTCCTATATCTTCGTCAAAAACAATGGATTGCTTTTTGATTTCATCGGGTACCCACGAATCACCCTTGTTGATGCAGCAATAACAGGCATTCAGATTATGCGCTGTCATCCGCCAGAAGGGGTACTTGATGATACCGGGCGTGTTATATCCTACACCAAGTTCCAAGAACAAGATTTTCTGTCCTTCGTGGCGGCGTAGAAATTCACTGTACCGTTCAGCAGCAATATGCCAGCCTTCATCCTCTACAAAAGTGTCATCTGCCCGTAAATTCATCGTCATAGGCTTGCCGCAGTGAGGACAGTGTGGAATAAGTTCTTCGGGTATCCGCATCTTCAACGCATCGTTTGGCTCAACCAGACTGCCATCCTGTGTGATGGTATACCCTTGCGCTTCGACCATCTGCCGCACAGCTTCTTCGTTATCGAAAGTTTCTGCACAGCATGGCTTACTGCACTGGAACAGGCCGTAGTCACCCTGCGTATAGAACAGCCGTTTTTTATCAAAACCCGCTTTCTGGAAGCAGTGGTCAACATTTGTAGTAAGGACAAAATAATCTTTGTCCTTTACTAGTGCAAACAAATCGGTATACACAGGCTTGGGAGCATCCAGATAACGGTTGATATAGATATATCTACTCCAGTAAGCCCAGTGTTCTTCCAATGTTTTGTAAGGGTAGAAGCCGCCCGAATACATATCCGAAAAGCCATATTTGCTGGCAAAATCATAGAAATATTTTTCAAAGCGTTCTCCAGCATAAGAAAATCCTGCCGAAGTAGAAAGACCTGCACCTGCACCAATAATAATGGTATCAGCTTCGGTCAACGCCTGTTTCAAACGATCAGTCGGTGAGCAGTCGAGTGTAGATTTCTTTGTCCAAATCTTTGAAAACATTGAATATCACCTTTTTGATACTGGTTTCCGTTTGCAAATATTCTCGAACTGTCCTCACAGCAACTTCCGCAGCAAGTTCATTCGGAAAATGGAACACACCTGTTGAAATACAGCAGAATGCAATACTTTCCAGATTGTATGCGGATGCCAGTTCCAAACACGAACGGTAGCATGATGCCAACAATTTGCAGTCATTATCAGTTACTCGACCTGTGATGATTGGCCCAACTGTGTGAAGAATATACTTGCTTGGAAGATTAAATGCCGGTGTGATTTTCGCTTTTCCGGTCGCTTCTTCATGCCCCTGCTTACGCATCATATCGGCGCAGTAAAGACGCAACTGGATTCCACTTCGGCTATGCACGATGTTATCAATGCAGTTGTGGAGAGGTGAAAAACACCCACACATTCCACTGTTTGCTGCATTGACAATAGCATCGACTTTTAGTGTTGTAATATCACCTTGCCATAAAGCAATGTGTGCATCTGCTGGAACAGTTGGAAGGTCATCACTATTTACGACACCTCGTGCATCGCGTTCTTCACAAAGGTACTGGTCTTGAATGTCCAAAAAACTTTTAGAGATTTTATCTGCGGGGCGAATATTCATCAACGCACGAAGAAGGTTACTTTGTTCCTCCGAGTCTTGGGGGATACCGATACTTTGATATTGGGGACTCTCTTTCAAAAGTTCACGGAGAAGAAAACGCCGTTTTTCTTCTTGTGTCATTTCGATTCACCTCCATAAGATAGATTATCAAGACTGATGATTTTTTCGTAATGCTCCCGATTCGGACGTGTACCATGATACTCGATTTCCCAAATCGAAACAGTACAGCGGGCCACACCGATTATTTCGGCAAATTTTGATTGAGAATATCTGTGGCGTGTTCGGATTTCTTTGATTCGCTGCCCACAGCCGGGTGCAGCAAACTTCGTATAGTCATCCAGTAATAGTTCCGTGTCGATTTTCAAAATTTCAGCGAGCCTTACAGCATCTTCGTACTGGATTTCACAGAACCCTTTTTCAAAATTTGTGATCACATCAGCCGGAACGGATAGCTGTTCTGCCAAATCCTCTCGCGTGATACCACGATAATTCCGATAAAACAGAAGCTGTTCACGAGGGCTTTTTGAACGTTCTATCGTTTTGAAATCATAAACCAGATGAATCAGACACTTTCCCTCAAAGAGGTTGAACACCGATGTGTGATTCTGTTTGGTGTCGGGTTGTCGATGCAGCGATGGTTTGGATAGTAACAGCCGGTCATGCCGCTGTTGGCCGCATTGACGATGACATCGCATTTCAGGGTGGTGATGTCGCCCTGCCAGAGGTAGAGCCCCGGCTGAAGGGGCGTCAGATCGGCAAAGTCGGTCACGCCCCGTTCAGCAAGACGGCCGCGCAGATAATCGTCCTGAACCTGCAAAAAGTCCGGACTGCTGGGCTGCGGTTCCCGGACGTTCAGCAACGCCCGGAGCAGCTGTCGCTGGCCCTCGGCATCCTGCGGGATGCCCAGCTCCCGGTAGCGCGGGTCCTCTTTTATAAGCGACCGGATCAGAAACAGTCGCCGTTCTCCTTGGTTCATGGCACACACCTCCTAGTTTCTTTAGGATACCGCAGCCGCGCCGTTTCGTAAAGTACGCACTTTTCGGTGACTCAGTTACCGGGAGGTGACTATAAACGCAAAAACTCCGGACCGCTCCCCAAACGGGAAACGATCCGGAGTTTGTTTTTTCGGGAAAAAGGCACTTACGGCACAAACCGGTAGCCCACGCCGCGGATGGTGATGATATGCTGCGGGGTGCGGGCGTTGTCCTCGATCTTGCTGCGGAGGCGGTTGATGTAGACCATGATGGCGTTATCGTCCACGGCAATCAGGTTGCCCCAGATCTGCTCATAGATCATATCTTTGGTGAACACCTGCTGCGGGTGGCGGACAAAGAGCAGCAGCAGCGACCGCTCCTTCTCGGAGAGGTTCAGCTCGGTGTTGTTCTTATAAAAGCGCATGGTGGTGGTGTCGCAGAGGAAGGGCCCGCAGGTGATCTGCTGGCTATTCTCCTGCGAGAAGCTTTTGCTGCGGCGGATCAGGGCCTTGACCTTGGCCCCGAGGATCTGGGGGCGGAAGGGCTTGGTCACATAGTCGTCCGCACCCAGCGAGAGGCCGTACATGAAGTCGTAGTCCTCGTTCCGGCCGCTGATGATGATGACGGGCGTGGTAACGCCGTTCCGCCGGATGGTCTGGATGACGTCGAAGCCCTCCATGTCGCCCAGCGTGATGTCCATCAGGATCATGTCCAGCGTATTGCTCTGCCGCGCAATGAGGTCCAGAGCGGCCGCACCGCTGTTGACGACCAGCGGCTCCATCTCGTTGCTGACCATAACTTTGGATAATAATTTGCAAATTGCGGGATCATCGTCTACAATAAGAACATGATAAGCCATCGTTACCCCTGCACTCCCCACTGAAAGGATGAAAACCGGCCCGCACTGGTGACAAACCGGCGGTTCCGGTCGAAATTCCGCTGTACTGATAAAATTATAACATTTTTGCCCGGCAAGAGCAAGTGCCCCCAAAAGAACCGCCCGAAAGGAGAAATCGCTGTGAAAGAATCCCTGATCCTATTCAAAACCCGGGTCAAGCAGACCCTGCGCACCCTCTGGCCGCTGCTGCTGGCCGGTGTGGTGCTGATCGTGCTGCTGGCCGTGGTCGGCGGCATGGTCTGGCAGGACTACCGCGCCGCCCTCATCGACAGCCAGACCCGCCAGATGGAGCTGGTGGTCCAGAGTCTGGCAGACAGCATCCAGTTCTCGCTGGCCGAATACGACGACCGGCTGGATGCCTCGGCCAAAAAGCTGGAAGAAAACCCGGATATCCGGCTCTCACTGGCCCGGAGCGACACCCTCCGGGACGTCTGGATCGAGGACAACAACGGCGAGGTGGTGTACAGCTGCTACGGTGTGACGGCCAGCTGCGACGTGATGCTCACCGACTCGGGCAGCGGCATTACTTATTGGCAGTACCACAGCGGCGATCAGCACTATCTTGTCCTGAAAAAGCAGGTGGGGTTGCGGAGCGTCTGTCTCGTGGTGGATTCGGAAGTGCTTTATCAGCAGTTGGTTTCGGACATCCATGTGGGCACCAACGGCTATGTCATGATCAAGAACGCCGACAACCGGGTGGTCATGCACCCGGAGCGGGAACAGTGGGGCATCGATGTGCTGGAAGGCCGCCGCAAGATCTACCGGAAGGATCTGGATATGTCCAGCCTCGAAGAGCTGCTCCGCGCCCAGCAGGAGGAAACTTCCGGCATCCGGGATTACTATTCCTATTGGTGGACCGACCCGGATGTGCCGCGGGTCCACAAGATCAGTGCCTACCGGCAGCTGAGCATCGGCGACAGCTTCTGGATCGTCAGCGCGGTGGTGGACTACGATGACCTGTACAAACCGGTGGCCGAGAGCTTCCAGAAAGTCGCCATCCTCTTCATCTGCATAGCGGTGGTGCTGGGCCTGTTCATCGTGCTGGTGTTCCGCCTGCAGCAGAAGGAACGCCGGAACGTGACCGAGATCAACGACCTGAAATCCCTGAACGCCACGCTGGAAGAGTTGCACCGCAGCGAGGAATCGCTGGCCCACGGGCAGCGATTGCAGCTGATGGGTACCCTGACCGGCGGCATCGCCCACGAGTTCAACAACTTCCTCACCCCCATCATGGGCTATGCCGACCTCATCATGGCCGATGCAGACCCGGGCAGCGAGATCTACGACAACGCCTTGGAGATCAGCGAAGCCGCCCAGAAATCGCAGGACGTGGTGAAACAGATCTCGTCCATGAGCCGGAAGAACGTGGAGACGGTCTACGAGCCGGTGCCGGTGGCAAAGCTGATGGACAACACCCGGAAGCTGGTGGAGACCAACTGCCCGAAACAGGTGACCCTGAAAGAAAAGCTGCACCTGAACGGGGAAGGCGTCCTCGGCAACGCGACCCAGCTGCAGCAGGTGCTGCTGAACATCTGCGTCAACGCCATCCACGCCATCGGCCGGGACGAGGGCACCCTGACCCTCCGGGCGGAGGTCGTGCCCCGCACCGAGCTGGCGGCGCGTCTGCCCGAGGAAAAGATCTCCTACGACTGGCAGAACTACGTCCGGCTCAGCGTGTCGGACAACGGCTGCGGCATGGACAAAGACACGTTGCAGCACATCTTTGAACCCTTCTTCACCACCAAAAAGGCAGGCGAGGGCACGGGCCTTGGCCTTGCGCTGGCCGAGCAGATCATCCGGACCCACCGGGGCTGGATCTGCGCCGAGAGCACGCTGGGAAAGGGAACGACCTTCTACATCTATCTGCCGGTGTTGGAACAGCAGCACGCGCAGGAACAGCTGCAGTGGGGACAGAACAGTCAGCTCCGCATTCTGGCAGCGGACGACAACAAGAAAGTCCTCGACCTACTGGAAACGGATTTCGGGCGGCTGGGCCTCGAGGTCGTCACCTGTTCCCGCCGGGGCGAGGTGCGCTCCCTGCTGGAAGGGGAACACTTCGACGTGCTGGCCATCGACGAAAGTCTGACCGGCGGCAGCGGCGTGGAGTTCTGCATGGCGATCCAAGGCAAATACCCCAGTCTGACCCGGATCGTGATGACCAACACCCCCACCCGGGAGATCGTGGATGCCCGGCGGCACCGGGTGATCGACGGCTACATCGTCAAGCCCGTCTCGGCGGGCACTCTGCTGGAAGAGATCCGCACCTGCCAGCGGCAGAAACCCATGGCCGGAAAGTAAGCCGGCATAAACTGTTGTATCCAACCATCCATACGGATTCTTACAGGATATTAAGCATTTTCTTAACAAATCGTAACGCCAACCCCTTGGGCGTGTAAGTTTCACCCGGTATACTGGAACCATCACCAGCAGGAATGAAAATCCAGAACCGACTGGAATGATGCTCCTGCGGAATCTTCGTGGAAAAAAGGAAAGGAAGTTAACCAACATGAGTGATACGATCCTCGCTCTGCTCGGCTTTGCAACGGTGATTGCGGTCATCGTCCTGCTGCTGCGCAATGTCACGGTTCCGGCACTGGCCTTCGTCAGTGTCTCGACCATCACGGCTGCCGTTCTGGTGGCAACCGGTGCGTTCACCCTCGATGAGATGGCTGGTTTCATCAAGGAGGGCGTCAAGGGCGTCCATGGCACGGCCGTCCTGTTTATTTTCTCGGTGCTGTTCTTCGGCGTTATGACCGACGCGGGAATGTTCGACAAGATCATCGGTGCGCTGATGAAAAAGGTCGGCAACAACGTGGTCGGCGTGGCTCTGATGACCTGCCTGATCGCCGTCATCGGCCATCTGGACGGCGGCGGCGCCTCCACCTTCCTGATCACCATCCCCGCCATGCTGCCGGTCTACAAGCGTCTGCATATGCGCCGTGAGACCCTGCTGCTGATCTGCGTCACCTCCATGGGCGTTATGAACCTGCTGCCTTGGGGTGGCCCGACCATGCGTGCTGCCAGCGTCATCGAGATGGAGCCCAACGATCTGTGGTTCCAGCTGATGCCGATGCAGGTCGTCGGTCTCGTTCTGGCCATCGGTACCGCCATTTTCTGGGGTCTGCAGGAGAAGAAGCGCATCGCAAAGCTGGATGCAGCTGCTCTGGCTGCAGAAGCCGAAAAGTACGACGACTCCGATGAGGGCGAAAAGAGCGCAGAGCTGGCTCGTCCCCAGTTCTTTATCTTCAACGTCATCCTGACGCTGGCCGTCATCATCGTGCTGGTCATGGATATCTTCCCCGCTTACTACGTCTTCATGGTTGGCTGCGCTCTGGGCATTCTGGTCAACTACCGCGGCAAGAAGCTGCACAGCTC
This sequence comes from Eubacterium sp. CAG:38, assembly GCA_963660925.1. GTDB lineage: Bacteria > Bacillota > Clostridia > Oscillospirales > Ruminococcaceae > Faecalibacterium. The sequence continues at coordinate 7,494 of CAVKZS010000023.1, forward strand.
CATCATCAAGAGCCACGCTTCTGCTGGTCTGAGCATGGCTTCCACCATTCTGTGCGCCGGCGTCTTCCTCGGTGTTCTGAGCAAGAGCGGCATCATGGAGAAGATGGCTGTCATGATGGCCAATGTCATCCCGACTTCCATGGGCAAGTTCCTGCCGGTCATCATCGGCGTCCTAAGCGTGCCTCTGGCTCTGCTGTTCGATACCGACTCTTACTTCTACGGCCTGCTGCCCGTTCTGGTCAGCGTCGGCAACCAGTTTGGCGTCAACCCGGCTCACATTGCCATTGCCATGGTCGTCTGCCGCAACTGCGCTACCTTCATCAGCCCGGTGGCTCCCGCTACCTATCTGGGCATCGGTCTGGCCGGTGTCGAGATCAAGGATCACATCAAGTACTGCTTCGGTTGGCAGTGGGGTGTGTCCATCGTCTGCCTCGTTGCAGGTCTGATCCTCGGCGTCATCCAGTTCTAAACTGAGTTCTGGCCGCCCGGCTGCTTCTTCACAGAAGTCCGGGCGGCTTTTTTGGAAACAAATCCCAAAGGAGGCTGTGCTTCTATGCAGAATCAAATCGTCTGCACCGCCGCCGATGCCATTTACCGGCTGGCTGCGGGCAATCTGAAATATCTCAATGCGGAAAACGGCAGCGGAGACATCTCCCGCCGAGTCCGTCTGGCGACATGGACGAAAGGGCAGTCTCCCTATGCCATCATCGTGACCTGCTCCGACTCCCGGGTGATCCCCGAGAACATCTTCTCGGCGGGCATCGGTGAGCTGTTCGTCATCCGTCTGGCCGGCAATGTCATCGACGACCACCAGCTGGGCAGCATCGAGTATGCCGCCGGCCATCTGGGGTGCCGTCTGGTGGTGGTGTTGGGCCATACCCACTGCGGGGCCGTGGATGCCGCCATCCATCACGAGCCGACCGGTTACATCCGGTATATCACCGATGAAATCAAAAAGGCCATCGGCGATGAGACCGACCCCTACAAGGCCAGCTGCCTGAACGTCCGCCACAGTGTGAGCGAGATCGAGAAAAGCCTCTGCATCCATCACATTGAGGAAGAGACCGGCCTGCGGGTCGTGGGCGCAATGTACCACATCGAGGACGGCAGCGTAGAGTTCCTCTGAGCCATTCCCAAAACTTCATCATAAGACGCAGAAACCCCTTCGCCGGCGCAAGCTGACGAAGGGGTTTCTGTATAATTTGTTATTTTACAAGCTCGTTGACAGCGGCTTCCAGCGTGGCGGCAAAGGCCTGCTTGGAGTAATACCGCTCGTAGAGGGCGCGGCAGGCGGGCTGCATGGAGGCCAGCTGCTCCGGGTGGGTGATGGCCTGTTCCAGAGCTTGGGCCAGCTGTTCCGGGTCGTCGTCGTGGTAGACGAAACCGTCCACGCCTTCGGTCACGAGACCGGCGGTGCCGGTGTGCTCCGACACGATGGCCGGCTTGCCGAAGATCAGGCCCTCGGTGACGAAGGTCGGCATGGGGTCGTCGCGGGAGGCGCAGACCAAGCACTGGCACTGGGACATCAGCGACTTGATCTCATCGCGGGTCAGCCGCTTGCAGTAGAACACGGTGTCGGGGTAGTCGGTGGTCAGGTCCCGCACGGCGTCCATCATCTCTTTCTCGGCGGCCTTGCCGACAAAGAGGAAAGAGGCGGCGTTCCGCACCTCGGCGGGCAGCAGGCGGATGGCCTTGCTCAGGATGTCCTGCCCTTTCCGGCGTTCAAAAGAACCGACCGTTGCAAAGAGCGGTTTGTCCTTGGGGATCTTGAGGGCGGCGAAGATGTCGGACCGGACAAAATCCTCGGCGGCGTAGTCGGGCAGGCCGTAGATCAGGGAGCGGATCTCGAACTCGGGGTGGACGCTGTGCATCGCAGCAGCGGCGTGGCTGCCGACCGAGTAGAGGTGCACATTGGGCTCCAGCTGTTTCGGGATCTGATGGGCGATGTGGGGATAGCCCGCAAAGGCATCGTGGAGCCACCAGAGCACCGGCACATCGGTGCCGTTCAGGGCGCGGACGACCCGCGCTTCGACGATGGTGTTGGCAAGGACAAAATCAGCGCAGAACGCCAGCCCCCAGAGCACCGGGGTGGAGACACAGCCGGGCCGGGTGATCACGGCGGCTCCGGCGTCCAGAAAGAGCTCCAGCGAGCCGTCGTCCTCGGGGCCGAGGACGACCACTTCGTAGCCCATGCTCCGCAGGACGGGCACCGCGCTGACCAGCACGATGGGCGCGCCGGTCATGTCCAGCAGGTGGCTCATGACAAAGGCCCGCTTGCCGGAGGGGGAATAGGCGTCCTCGGCACAGATGTCCCGGGGATAGTGGAGCAATGCTTCCGGAATGCGGTGGTAATGGCTGCAGAGCCGGGCCGCAAGGCGGAGCAGCTCGGAGACGTTTTCGGGGTCGCGGGCGGCGGCGCGGCAGCGGTCCAGCAGTTCCCGGGAGACGAGGGCGCAGTGGGCGTCGGCCTTGTGCTCCCGGCTCTGGTAGAGGGCAGTGGACCCGTCAAAACCGAACACGGCGTCGGCCACGACGTAATCAGAACCATCCCGCAAGGCCTGTGCAAAGTAGGTCAGGGTGGTGCAGATGCAGGAGACGTCTTCGCTGACCAGCAGAACGCCGGCCACGCTGTCGGTCAGTTCGCCGTCCAGATGCTCCACCAGCCGGAACTTGCGGTGGAGCTGATCGTCCAGCGCGGGTTTCAGCAGGGTGTGCCGGGTGGGGGCGCAGACCAGAAGATAGGTGCTTTGGGTGTCAGTATAAACCTGCTTGGGAAGCTGTTCCTGCTGCAGGGTGGTATAACGACTGTACATCAGGGCATTCCTTCCTCTCTCCGGTTACTGTCCGCGGTGGAACAGCCCGATCAGCTTGCGGATGGGAGCCGTCAGCTTCCAGCTGGTGCTGGACTGCATTCCCCGGAGGGCGTTGTCGTAGGCCTCGTTGCTGCTCTGGAGGGTCAGGTTGGCCTGCCGCAGGTCGAGGATGTCCCCGTTGAGCTGGGCGATGGCCTGCTGCTGGATCCCGAGATTTTTCTGCTGCTCGTCGATGAGGCGGTTCAGCTCTTGGATGTGGTTCTCCTCGCCAGCCTTCTCCTGCTGGAACTGCTGCATTCCGTCCAGCACGATCCGGAACAGCGGCTCGCTGGACAGCGATTCCAGCGGGAAGTAATTGTAGGTGACCACCAGCTTCATCCCGGCGGGGTAGCTTTTCAGCCCGCTCAGCCGGTAGTTGGGGTCGCCCCGGAGGAACAGCGTGCCGCCGTTCTGCAGTTCCAGCCCGTTGCAGGGCGCGGCCTGAATCCGGTCGTCCGAAAAGCCCAGCTCGGTGATGCAGCAGGGCAGTTCGCCCGGGTCCAGCCGGATGGCCTGAATATCGGTAGGCAGCTCAAAGGAAGCCGCCATCGCGCCGGTCAGCTCGTCGTAGAGGCAGTCCTGCGAGGTCAGGGTGTCGGCCTCGGAGAAGCCGAAGCCGGCGTCGTAGTAGAGGGTCGGGTGGAGGCGGTTGGGGGAATCGGCGTGCAGCTCCCGCTGGGGATGCGCCGCCAGATAGCCCTGCACCTCCTGTTCCAGCGCGAGACACCGCTCGGCCAGCCGGGAAACCCCTTCGTCCGAGAGCTTGAGCTGCTGTTCCAGATCCGCAATGCGGCTGTGCAGAGCCGCAGGAGTTTCGTTGTTCATAACCAGATTCTCCTCTTTTTTATTTCACAGCCGGCGGCGCACCGCAGGCCATCGTTCCAATGGGAAAGATCAGTGCCGGGCAACGTAGGGCTTGTGGGCTTCGGCCCGCCTGCGCTGCTGGGCGGCCCGCTGGATCTTCCAGTCGCGGCGGCGGGAGAGCAGTTCGCAGACCAGCAGCACCGACCCCAGCGAGACGACGAACTGGACCAGCAGACCCACCGTCTGCATATCCACGAATTTGTCGGCCATCAGATACCACGGGATGGCCGTCAGCTCGACGGTGTGGACGCAGAAGATGTACAGCGACCGGCGGCCGATGCTCTGCACGGCGCGGGTGAGGACGTTGTCAAACTTCCGCTGCACTTTCAGGAACACCGCCAGCAGACCGAGGCCCACCGCGCTGTCCAGCAGGATGCTGAAGGGGCCGACCGTCCACTCGCCCAGCGACACGCAGTCGGTGCGCTGGGTCAGCACCACGATCACGCCCACCAGCACAAAGGCGGCCCACAGGCTCAGCTTCAGTCTGCGGGAGAAAGGCTTCTCGAAGAGTTTTTTCTTCTTGGCAAGAAAACCCAGATAGAGGTACGGCACGACCACCATGCCCTGCGCGATGCAGAAGGGCGCGTTCCATGCCAGTGTGATGCCCCAGCCCAAGGTCATGGTGCCCAGCACGGCCCACGGTATGTACGGCTCGGGGAAAACGTTCATGATGATGTCCAGCAGGATCCAGCCGATCATCAACGCCAGCAGGTACCACATGGGGCCGCAGGAGAAGAAGGTCTGGCCGAAGTACTCCGCTGTGTGGGGCAGGCCCAGCGCGAAGCCGCCGAACACCTTCCGCGTCTCGTAGAACGCGCTTTCCGCAGACCCGAAGGCGAGATAATGACAGATGTAATGCAGTACCGTTGTGGCAAGCCCGGTGATGAGGTAGGGCTTGAGCAGCATCTGCAGCTGCTGGCTGACGCATTTGCCGATGGACCGCTTCCGGAAGCCGTAGCCGCTGGCAATGTAGAACGCTGCCATCAGCGATTCGCGGTAGGCGAACAGATAAAACGTAAACGGCGTGATGGCAGTGGTGGTGCCGATCGAGTAGGATTCTGCCGTATGCGCAAAAACAATGGTCAGCATTCCAACGCCCTTGAGCAGATCGAACATCCCAAGAGAGCTGGTGGTGCGTGCTTGCGTTTTTTCCATGAACAGGGCTCCTTCTTTGCGCCGCGAAGTGCCCGACGGCCAGCTGCCGCAGTTCAGGCGCAAGTAGCAAGAATGTCAAAAAATCGGTCTTCTCGACACGGATTTATTATCAATTAGTATAATGCTTTTTCGTCCGGCTGTCAATTTAAAGGCAAGACTTACATAGATTTGCACAACTCTGAGCGCAAGTTTAAGTTGCATATTTGTGCAACAAAATCTTGCAATTCACAGAAAATCCATTGATTCGCCTTTCCACTTACGGTATACTATCTGTGGAAAAATGTTCCGGCAGTTTCCAGAATCTGAATGCAGACGATCCTCCCAAGGTGCGCTGCATCCTGCGGAAAAATACGATCACAGGACGAAAAGGAGAAATACCATGGCTCGAAATTTTGATGAGATCATCTCGGTGGACGAGATGCCCCGCACCATTTACGACTTTGTCACTTCGATGGACAACTTCTCCGACTGCGTGGCCTTCCGCGCGGTGGCGGAGGACGGCCAGACCGTCATCGAGTGGACTTACGCGCAGCTGGCCGAGGACATCCGCCGCACCGTTACCTATTTAAAAGAGAGCATCCCCGACATCAAGGGCAAGCGGGTCGCGCTGCTGAGCCGCAACTGCTACGAGTACGCGGTGCTGACCTTCGGCACCATGCTGTCGGGTGCTGTCCTCGTGACCCTGAACTACAAAAAAACGTGGCCCGAGCTGGAATATGAACTGGGTCTGGTGGAGCCGTCCATGATCTTCCACGACGGCATCGACTACGGCTATCAGGAGCAGATGCAGCAGGCTTACGGCCCGATCCTCCGCCCGCTGGATGCCTACAAGGACAGCAAGCCTGCTGAGCTGGTCAACTGCATCGACCCGGATGAGCTGCTGATGCTGATGTTCACCTCCGGCACCACCGGCCGCAGCAAGGCCGTCATGCAGACCGAGCGAAACTACGCCACCGCCAATGAGATGTACATCTCCGGCCAGCAGGTCATCCCGGGCTTCAAGCGGAGACTGGCTCCGAAGGACCGACTGGGCAAGCCCATGAGCCACTTCACGCTGGTGCCCTTCTTCCACCTGTCCGGCTTCATCTGCTTCTTCGTCTACCTGATGCAGGGCTTCGCGCTGAACATCTGCAGTGACCCGCGCAACTTCTACCGCGACATCAAGCTGATGCCCAGCGACGCCATGTCCACCCCGCCGGTGCTGGTGGAGATGGTCTACAATGAGATCCGCCGCGGCCACAAGGACCGTCTGAACGGCCTGTGGAACCTGAGCTGCAGCTCCGCCGCGCTGGATGCCGAGATCCTGCTGACGCTGGTGGAGAATGGCTTCTACATCAATCAGTGCTACTCCATGACCGAGCTGGCCGGCGACGGCCTGCTGAACGTGGAGCAGGATGCCGCCCACATCGGTGCGCTGGGCAAGCCCGCACAGGAGTCGGAACACAAGGTGGACGAGACCGGCGAGATCTGCGTCCGCGGCGGCAGCGTCATGCTGGGCTACTATAAAGACCCGGAGGCCACCGCTGAGGTCATCGACAAGGACGGCTGGCTCCACACCGGCGATCTGGCCCGGGTGGACGATGAGGGCTACTACTACATGACCGGCCGCAAGAAGAATGTCATCATCCTTGACAGCGGCGAGAACGTCAGCCCCGAAGAGCTGGAAAACCTTCTGGCCGAGTGCGCTGACATCAAGGAGTGCATCGTCAAGGAGAAGGGCAAGAAGATCTGCGCCGTCGTCTACTGCGAAGCCGACAAGCAGCAGACTGTCCGGGATTTCATCACCGAGACCAACCGCACCCTGCCCCTCTACAAGCGGATGACCGCCGTGGAGTTCGCCGCCGAGCCGCTGCCCCGGAACGCCATGGGCAAGCTGCTGCGGAAATAATCGAAAAAGCCCGGTTCCGGCAGTTGCATTTCCAGCCCGAAACAGGTATTATTAAAGATGGGTAAAACGGCCCTGACGGTGGAATCCTAAGACGGGGCCATACCCCCGAACAAAATCGGAAATCTGAACGTTGAAAGGAAGAATATCCTATGGAAAGAGCGGAAATCGTATCGCAGATCTTGGCGATCCTCGAAGATGTGGCGGAGATCTCGCCGGACGATGTGAACGAGAACAGCGTCCTCATGGACGATCTGGATCTCTCCTCCATGGAGGTTTTGACCGTTGTGGCCGACCTCGAAGAGACCTTTGGCCTGCGCATCCCCGAGAAAGAGCTGCGCAACTTTGTGACCATCAGCGATCTGGCCGACTATCTGGCCGCCAACGCGGGGTAAACCGATGGAAGCAGCACAGCGCGCGGTGTTTCAGGGCATCGTCTACTACTACCGCGAAAATCAGGTGCTATGCCGATACCAGATCGCCCTGCGCGACGCGGTAGACCCTGCCCTGCTGCAGCGGGCGTTGGATGCCGTGCGCCCTTTGGCCGGATACTACTTCCAGAAAGTGGTCTGGGACAAGCGCACCGCTCATTTTGAGCCGAACGATGCCCCCTGCCTTGTCCGGCAGGGCAGCACCCAGCCCAAGATCCCCGAGGAGACGAACGACTATCAGTTCGCCCTCAGCTGGGAAGGGGACACCCTCTATCTCGATTGGTTCCACTTCCTCGCCGACGGACGGGGCGGCTCGCCCTTCATGACCCTGCTGGTCAAAGAATACTGCAACCTGCGGTACGGCACGGCCTTCCCCTGTGAGAAGCTGGCCGAGGCCCCCTTCTACGATGTGGAAGAGATCCTCGCCCGCTACCCGGAAAGTCAGGTCGAGAACGACTTTCAGGGCACTTCCATCGAGACCTTTGAGGGCGAACCCGACCGGGCACGGCTCCGGCTGGACAAGCAGAGCCTTGTGGACTTGGCCCTCCGGCAGAAGGTCAAGCCTTTCAGCGCGCTGATGACCCTGCTGGGCGAGGCCACCGGCCAGTATCTCGGCAAGGAGACGGTGCAGTACAGCTTCGCTGCCGACACCCGGGAAGCTTTCGATGTGCCGGGTGCGCTCTACAACTGCATCACCTCGTTCCAGAAGCCAATGACCCGGACCGGCGATTTCGCCGCGGACGCTCCCGGTGTGGATGCTACCATCCGGGAAGCTCTGCAGCCCGAGAACCGGCGGTTCCGGATGGCCGAGCAGATGGGCTGGGTCTACAAAGTCTACCAGCAGAAAGCCCCCCTCAAGATTAAAAAGCGCATTTACCAGATGGGCGAATACATCAGCGGATTTCCGGCGGATTTCTGGCTGAGCTATCTGGGCGACCCTTTCCTTCCGGCGGACGAAACGCTGGAAGGATACATACAGGATTTCCAGACGTGGGTGCTGCCCGACGGCGCGTCCATTGGGTTGGAAGCCACGACCCTCCATGGAATCATCACCCTCTGCATCGAGAACAAAGCGAAACAGCCCGGCTATGCCGAGGCCATCCGGAATGTTCTCGAAGCCGAAGGCGTGAAGGTTCTGGAAGCGGTTGAACTATAACAACAAGAAGCAAGTACGATGCGTCTTTCTGCAGGACGCTGTACTTGCTTTTTTGCTGTTTGAAAGCCTTCCCCTTGAGGGGAAGGTGGCATTGCGTAAGCAATGACGGATGAGGTGAAATGCAGTGAGCCGGAAAGTGTTCACCTCATCAGTCGCTAACGCGACAGCTTCCCCTCAAGGGGAAGCCTATAAAGTGGTGGCGGTCGGCCTGATACTCACTTCCCCATGCCGCAGGGCCTCTTCCCGCCCATTCTCCCGGCGGACGAGCAGCCGGCCGGTGCCGTCAATGGCAAGCGCAAGGGCGGCGTAGGTCTCGCGGCCGGTGCAGACGGTCACCCAGTGGCCGGGCACAAAGCAGCGGGCGCGGTACTCGTCCAGACAGTCAAACGCCGGGCAGAGACCCAGCAGCTCCCGGGCGATGGCGGCGGCCAGAGCCACCCGGCTCACCGGCGCAGGCCCGCCCGGGAAGAGACTGCCGGCCACCCGGCGCAGTTCCTCGGGAAAGGCTTCGGACGGCGTGGTGAAGTTCAGGCCGATGCCCACCACCAGCCACTCGAGCCGCCCGCTTTCGAGGTCGGCCCCGGCTTCGGTCAGGATGCCGCAGACCTTTTTGCCGTGATAATAGAGGTCGTTGACCCACTTGATGGAGAGTTCCAGCCCGCAGAGGGCTTTCACGGCGCGGCAGACCGCCACAGCCGCGCTGACCGTCACAGCCTGCGCATCGGCGGCGGGGATGTCTGCCCGGAGGATAAGGGAGAGGTACACCCCCTGTCCGGCCGGGCTTTCAAATCTCCGGCCCATCCGCCCCCGGCCCGCACTCTGCTGGCCGGTGAGCACCAGTGTGCCGTGGGGCGCACCGGATAACGCCAGCTGTTTGGCGGTCTGGTTGGAGCTTTCGAGCCGGTCGTAGAGATGGATGGGGGCAGGGTAGTCCCCGGCGGCTTCGGCACAGAAGGGGTCGCCGCCCGCCAGCCGGTATCCCCGGCGGCTGACGGCTTCCAGCGTGTAGCCCTGCGCCGAGAGCGCGGCGGCGGCTTTGTGGACAGCAGCCCGGCTGACGCCCAGCCGTTCGGCCAGCTGCTGGCCCGAGATGTAGCCGCCCCCGGCCTCGGAGAGGGCCTGCAAAAGTGCCTGTTTTGTGGATGGAGCCATAGCCGTGGCCCTCCTTTTGTGGTATGATAGATTCTATCATACCACAAAATCAAAAAAAATATCTGTTTTTTGCAGGAAAACCCTTCCACAAATCGTTTGAGAGTACAGAGGGGCAGTGAAAAAGCGGCCCCGGTGCCAACGGAAAGGAGGTCGTGCGGTGCATTGACAACACTGGAATTCAATACATTGGTCCAGAAGTATCAGGCGTTGGTCTACACCGTCTGCCACCAGCTGGTGCCGGACGAGGGCGACGCGCAGGACCTGACGCAGGAGACCTTTCTCGCGGCATGGCGGAGCATCGACCGCTGTCCGCCCGGATTTGAGAAGCAATGGCTGGCCCGCATCGCCTCCAACAAAGCGAAGGACTACCTGCGCAGTGCGTGGGTCCGGCGGGTGAATACCCCCGGCGACGAGGTACTGGCACTGGAAGGTGCCCCGCCGGAGTTCGACCCGGAACAGAAAGTTCTGGACGAGATGAGCCGCGAGGAACTGACCGAAATGATCCTCGGCCTGCGGGAGCCGTACAAGACACCCTGCCGCCTGATGCTGCTGGAACAGCACACGGCGGCGGAAGCCGCAAAGCTCTGCGGCCGGCCGCAAAAGACCGTGGAGGCGCAGATCTACCGGGCCAAAAAGCTGCTGGCGGAGCAGATCCGCAGCGGGGAAACCACAGAAAGGGGGAGCAGAGATGGAACTGTTTCAGGAAAACGGGTGCTTCACTGACGAGGGGCTGCAAGCCGTCGTCGGCGGGCAGCTGGATGAATTGGGCCGTCTGGAAGCGGCGGAACACCTGTCCTACTGCGACAAGTGTATGGACCGGTACACCGCACTGTTGACGGCGGATGTGCTGGAAACGCCGCCCAAGGGCGTGAAGAATACGGTCATGACGACGATCTGGGTGCGGCTGATGCAGAACACATACGGCCGGATCGCCGTGGCCAGCGTTGCCGCGGTGCTGGCCTTGACCATGTGGCGGTCGGGTGCGTTGGAACAGATGATCGGCTGGCAGCAGAATGCGAACAACACCCTGCTTTCCACACAGATCCAGCAGACGGTGGAAAACTACCAGCCCAAAGAGCTGGGAAAACCCATCGAGATCAAGCCCCGGGAGACCTTTTCCGACCGGGTGAACCACGCGCTGGAAAAACTGCTTCCCACCCAGAACACCACCGATACCACGGGCGGCGCAACGCCTCAGAACTGATAAAAGGAGTATTGTTATGCTGAAAAACGGAATCCTGACCTTCCTGTTCGCCTTTATCCCGGGCGCAGGACAGATGTATCAGGGATATATGAAGCGCGGCCTGTCGCTGATCCTGATGTGCTGCGCCATCTGCATGGTGGCGGCACTGATCTCACCGGCGGCGTTCTTCCTGATCGTGGTCTGGATGTACAGCTTCTTTGATACCTTCAACCTCCGGGCGCAGATCGCCGTGAATACTGCCCCCGAGGACGATTACCTCGTCCATTTCAACCCCAAGGATAAGCGGCTGGTGCAGATGATGCTGGACAGCCACAAGCTGGTGGGCTGGGCACTGATCGTGTTCGGCGGCCTGATCGCCTATGAGAACATCCTGATGAACGCCCTCAACGACCTGATGTGGCGTTGGGGCAAGGACAACCCCTTCTTCCGCGCCTTCTATCTGGTCATGGATCAGCTGCCGCAGGTCGTGGTCTGCGTGGTCCTCATCATCTGCGGCATCTGGCTGGTCAAAGGCCCGAAAGCTGGCAAGAAGCCGGAGGGCGACACTCATGCAGACGACCCGGATTTTCAGGAGTACCATGCTTCCGATGCGGGCAAGCCGGAATCTGGAATGCCCGCGTTCCCCAAGCTGCATTTCCCGAAGCTCCATACGGACAGCACGGTAGAGCCGGACGACCAGCCGGTGGACAGCGAAAGCGAGGACGACGATGGAAATGACGATGAATAAGCCGGAGCCAACCGGCCCCATCCGCAGAGTTGGCAGCTTTACGCTGGGGCTCTGCCTGATCGCGGCGGGTATATTCTTTCTGTTTTATTACTTTGTGCCGAAATTTGACTGGATGCTGGCCTTGAAAATTCTCCCGGCGGGAGCCATCATCCTGCTGGGTATCGAGGTGCTCTACTTTGCAGGTAAGCCGGAACGCTGGAAGTACGATTTCCTCTCGGTCTTTTTCTGCCTGATCCTGATCGGCGGCTGTCTCTGCCTGATGGTCGTCCCGACCCTGCTGGCGGAGTTTGGCCCGGAGCAGACCCAGAGAAGAAACGAGCTGTTCGATGCTTACCGCACCGAGGTCTATGAGGATTTCAAGCAGGATGCCCCGGATGTTCCAATCCGGAATCTGTACGGTGGACTGAACAACTATCACGGCAATGCCGATACGCTGGAAGAGCTGGCAAAAGAGAACGGCAAACAGGATATCTACCTGAAGATCGAACTGGAAGAAGCCTATCCCGATGCGAAAAGCTTTGCCGCCGACTGCCGCACCCTGATGAATATCATCCAGAAGCAGAGCATCCAGCCCTATGAAGTGACCTTTGAAAGCAGCATGGGCGAACAGCCGTTGTATCTTGATTTGCAGGATACCATCCAGCAGAACTGGACGGAGACCCAGATGGTCGAGCAGCTTGCAAAACAACAGCAGTATGATGCCGACCTCGACAACGCCGAAAGCGATTCCCTCGATGAGGAAAATGAAGCGGAAGCTGAAGTCGAACCCGAGGAAGATGCAGAACCTTCCGTGGCAGTTTCGTCTTCTGAGGCTGTTGGGTATAGCGGAAGCAGAGGGTAAAATAAAAAACGCAAAAAAATCTCCGGACCATCCCGGCAAAACGCCGTGGACAGTCCGGAGATTTTATCTTTTACGATTCAGGCAGGTGCTCAGCCCATCATCTGGATGGCAGACTCGAGGACTTCCTTGCCCTTCATCATGCCGTACAGACGCATATCAATGACGGCCACCGGCTTCTCGGGGAAGGCAGAGGTGACCTTATCCTTCTGATAGCGGACCTGAGGTCCCAGCAGGATGCAGTCTGCATCGGCACCCTTCTCGTTCAGCTCGCTCAGGCCATAGGCGTTGATGTTGCAGTCATAATTCATTTCCTTGGCGGCAGCGCGCATCTTCTCGACCAGCAGGCTGGTGGACATACCGGCAGCACAGAACAAAACGATGTTTTTCATAGAAGTCTCTCCTTCATCTATCATCTATTTTTGCCCGGGCAGAATCATTTCTGCTGGGACAGATTGCGATACAGTTCCACGAATTCGACGGCCATATCCTTGACGACCATGGCATCCATCAGATGATCCTGTGCGTGGACCATCAGCAGCATGACCGGAATGTGGTCGCCGCGGATCTCCGACTGGATCATCTCGGTCTGGGTGTTGTGGGCATTGTTCAGGGCCTCTTCGCATTCTTTGAGGCGGGCATCCGCCTCCTCAAAGTTGCCCTTCTTGGCTTCCTGAATGGCTTCCATGGCGAGGCTGCGGGCATTGCCGCCCTCCACCACAAGATTCATCACGAGTTCATCGTATTGATCCTGATCAAACTGCATACAGTGTAAATCCTCCTTTAGCGTTTGTCCATTTTGGTGGGTACAAAATCGGCGGTTTCCATATAGAAACGCAGCATTCTTTGTCTCATTTCACCAAGCGCATCGGCGTAGGCCGGGTCGTCGATCCGGTTCACCAGTTCCTGCGGATCTTTTTCCAGATCGTAGAGCTGGTCGCCCTCGTACAGGTGCATGATGTACTTCAGGCTGCCCATCCGGATCATGCAGCCCTTGTTGTGGGCCAGATCGCTCTCGCGCTGGGTGGAAATGCGGGGCCAGTAGGTCGATTCGGGGCCGTGCTCCGGCTCCATGGCCTGCACCTCGCCTTTCAGACGGCCGCCCTCGCAGAACACGGCATCCCGGTGTGCGCCGCCGGTGGCCATGGTCTGGCAGAGGGATTTGCCGAACTGAATGTAATCGGGGGTCACGCCGGTCATCTCATAGACGGTGGCCGGCAGGTCGTTCAGCTGAACCAGTGCGGTGTTGTGGCCGGTACGGACGGCGGTGCCGGCAGCGGGCTTGACCACCAGAGGCACGTTGGTCAGAGGCTCTTCAAAACTGTTCTGGCACTTCTCGGTGATGCCGTAGTCGCCGGTCAGGTCACCGTGGTCGCTGAACACGAAGATGCTGGTGTTGTCGTACTCGCCGATCTCGCGCAGCTTGTCGGTCAGCAGGCCCAGCTGGTGGTCGAAGCGGGCCACCATGCCAAGGTAGACGGCACGCAGCTCCGCGTACTGCTCTTCGGTCCAGTCCTGCAGGCCCTGCTTGGCGCGGATACCCTTCAGGATCTCGCTCTTGCCCTCCAGCGTCTCCACATCGGGACGGCGCGGCGGGATCTTGCTGCGGTCGATCAGGGAATACCACGGTTCCTCGCAGCCGTAGGGCGGATGCGGGAACATCAGGGTGCAGTAGACGAAGAAGGGCTTTTCGTGGGGCTGCTTGCTCCGCTCGTCGAGGTAGTTCAGGGCAGCGTTGACGCAGTTCCAATCGAAGGTGTGATCCATCGAGTGCTCAGGGAATTTTCCGAGGTAGAACGAATACTGGAGCTTGGCACCCTGCATCACCGGAGCAATCTCGGGCTTGACGCCGCCCCGCATTCCCGGGCGGAATGCACCGCCCTCGACCGCACTCTTCTCCACGAGGTCGGTGCCGTCAAAGAACTGGTCGCAGTAATCGGTCTTGGCCCACGAAGAGGGGATAAAGTCGTTGCGGCCGATCCAGATGACCTCGTAGCCGTTGGCCTTCATGGTTTTCATGATGTTGGGATCGTCCTTGTGCATCATGAAGTGCATGGTGCGGTGGCCCAGCGTGTGGGGATACAGGCCGGTCAGAAAGCTGCACCGGCTGGGGACACAGACCGGGTTCTGGCAGTAGGCGTGGTCAAAGGTCACGCCCTCGGCGGCCAGTGCGTCCAGATGGGGGGTCGATGCGGCGGGATTGCCCATGTGCGCCATGGAGTCGCACCGCATCTGATCGGCGACAAACCAGAGGATATTCGGCTTGCTGCTCATAAGATCACATCCTTCTCCTTCATTTTCTTCTTATCACAAATACCCAAGAGAGTGGGAAAATCAGGCGTTCTTCTCCTCTTCCACGGCCTGCTTATCGACCATGCGGAAGAACGGGAAGTAGATGAGAGCCTGCAGAGCCACCAGAACGACCTGCCAGATGGCAGCGCGCCAGCCGCCTGCGAGGAAGCCGGCCAGAACCACGGGGGTGCCGGTGGACAGCTGGATGCCGTTCAGGTAAGGCAGCACGCCGATGCTGGTCATCAGGTAAGAGGTCTGGAAGCAGCACAGGGGGCTGAGGATCATGGGGATCAGCATCATGACGTTCAGCACCAGAGGAACACCGAAGACGATGGGCTCGGAGATGGAGCACAGAGCCGGCAGAATGGCGATCTTGCCGAGGGTCTTATACCGCTCGCTCTTGGAGAAGAGGACCATGCAGACTGCCAGACCGATGATGCCGCCAGAGCCGCCCAGCTGAGCGAAGGTGAACCACCAAGTGTTGGTCAGCATATTGGGCAGGGGCTGGCCGGCAGCCATAGCCTCGAGGTTTTCCAGAGCCGGAGCCATGTACAGCATGGACAGGAAGGACATGGTGACCATGCCGCCGTGGATGCCGAAGAACCACAGGATGTTGCAGAACAGCAGCAGGACGACGAAGGTGATGGGGCTGTTGGTCAGGTGGCTCAGCGGGGTCTTCAGCAGGCCGTAGATCAGGCCGCTCAGGGTGCCGAAGCTGGTCAGAGCGCAGAGCTGACGGATAGCGGCGAAGATGGCAGTGATGCAGACAGCGGGAATGATGGCGGAGAAGCCATTGGCGATCTGCGGGGGCACGCCGTCGGGCATCTTGATGACGATGTGGTTCTTGACGAAGATGTTGTAGATCAGGGGCACGATGCAGCCGATGATCATGGCCGTGAACAGGCCGGGAGCACCAAAGACCTGCTAATAAAAGTCAAGGGGTGATTTGAGAAAAATTCTAAAATCCGAG
>CAVKZS010000024.1:0-33470 GCA_963660925.1 Eubacterium sp. CAG:38
CTGCCAAAGGCATCCCGGGGGTTCAGCACGCCGTCCAGCGACAGGTCGAGGTGGTTCTCGGCGATGAACGCCTTCAGGTCGGGCGAGCACATATAATTTTTCTGGTCGCCGTAAGCATCGTCCAGATCAAATGCGTCGATGCCCAGCTGGTTCGGCATCACCACATACACATCGTCCGGCACCCGGCGGGCCATCCAGTGGTGGCCGCCGATGGTCTCCAGCCACCAGATCTCGTCCACATCCTGAAATGCGATGCCGTTCATCTCGTAGGTGCCGTAAGTTTCCAGCAGACTGCCGAGCCGCTGTACGCCCTCCCGGGCCGAGTGGATGTAGGGCAGCACGAGGTAGACAATGTCCTCCTCGCCAATGCCGCCGGGCACTTCGGGCTGGCCGTCCTTGGCCGGCTGGTAGACCACCAGCGGGTCGGCCCCCAGCACGCGGGGGTTCGAGGTGATGGTCTCGGTGGCCGTCATGCCGACATTGGCCGCATTGACGCCCGAAGCCGCCCAGATGCCCTTGCCCTCAACCGCGTTGGGCATGGCCGTCATCCGCATGGGGTTGCCGGGCAGCGGGATCTCGACGTGGGACAGCACCGATTTGTAGACCGCGGGGTGCTCTTCCGGATGAACGACCACGAATTTCTTGGCCGTGAAGTGGCCCGAGCCCGAATCGTCGTTGCGGGCGATCATGGTGGAGCCGTCGTAAGATGCGTTTTTACCAACTAAGATTGTTGTACAAGCCATTTTTCTTGTCCTCCGAACTGTAATACTTCGGTTTGCTGGCACTATTGTAAATCTTTTCGGGGAAACAAGCAAGCCCTACCCTCTCAGTCTGCTTCGCAGACAGCTCCCCCAGAGTGGGAGCCATTGGCATATCGGTCAACTTTGTGCGCCAAACGCAAAATACCGGGCCCTGCGGCCTAGGCTAGCAGCTGCTAAACCCAGACGACAAGGCCCGGTATTTATTGTAATTGTAAGCTTACATCAATCAGCATGGGCTTACCCGGCCTGCCAATGGCTCCCCCTTTGGGGGAGCTGGCAAAGCCGTCAGGCTTTGACTGAGAGGGCTAATCTCACCAGTTCTTCCTCCGGTGCCCCAGCCTCCTGCAGGGCATCCGTCAGGAGCTGACGGTACTGTGCCTCCGCCGGGGTGCCGACCAGATTGTGGGTCTGCTGCGGGTCGGCAGCGATGTCATAGAGCCGGTCGTGCATGGCCTTCGATTTGTAGATCTTATGCGCCGGGTACCGCAGGCAGGGGATGCCGTTGGTGAAGCGGTTTCCCGCTACCAGCTCCGGCTGCTTCAGCTGGGTTTCCGAGAAGAAGCCGCGCAGGTTCGTCGGCATCAGGGTGTACTCATAGAGAGGTGCATCCTCGTCGGCAGCGGCTTTCAGGTAGGCCATCTTGCCGTCGGTCACGCAGGTGAACCCGCCGTGCACGCCGAACAATGCGTGCTCCCGGATGGGTTTGCCCTCTTTCAGAGCCGGCAGGATGGAGCGGCCATCCATCTCGCCCATGGGGGCGGCGTCCACGCCGAAAAGATCCAGCAGGGTCGGTGCGATGTCCACCGTCGCGGCCAGCGCGTCGCAGCTGCCGCCCTCGGCGACGCCGGGAACATGGAGAAAGAACGGCAGATGCACCAGCTCATCGAAGGGCGGCGGGAAGTTCTTGCCAAGACACTCGTGCTCGCCCAGAAGGAAGCCGTGGTCAGTGTTCACGATGAGTGCGGTGTCCTTCCACATCCCGTGCTCGTCCATGAAGTCCAGCACCAGACCCAGATGCACATCGCAAAGGGTCATCAGGGCGGCGTACTCCTTGGCGGCATTGTCGAGGTCGGCGCGGTAATCGCCCGAGGGCACCAAGCCGTAACGGGGCCAGTTCAGAGTTTCTTCCTCGGGCAGGCCGTACAGTTCCCGGTATTTCTGGGGCACATAGAACGGCTCGTGGGGGTCAAAGCACTCGATCTGCAAAAACCAGTTGTCCCGGTCGGCGTGCTCGGCCAGAAAGTCCAGCCCGGCCTTGACGGTGCGGGTGCCGGACATCTCGTCCTCGGTCTTCTGGCGCAGGCGGTTGCGGTAGTGCTGTGCCACCGAGAGACCGGTCTTGTTCAGCGGGTGGCGGTGCTCCGGCATTTCGGCCGGTACATCGTGGGCCACAAAGCGGTCGCCCTCCTGCCCGCGGAAGCCTTCCCAGCTGTCGTAGCGGTTGTGGTAGGTCGCGCCGCCGTCCTCCCAATAGTGGGAGTGGTCGGTGCACAGGTGGGTGTACACCCCGCCCTCCCGCAAAACCTCCATGCAGGAACGATCAAACGGTTCCAGCGGGCCCCAGCTGCGGTACAGAAAATTGTATTTTCCGGTGTGCAGTTCCCGGCGGGCCGGCATACAGGGCAGGCTGCCCGCGTAGAAGTTCTCGAACCGGGTGCAGTGCGCTTCCAGCCGCCGGAAGTTGGGCAACCGGGTCCAGTCGCAGCCGTAGTTCGGCAGGAACTTCCGGGTGAGGGTATCAAACATTACCATGATCGTTCGCACGAAGTATTCCTCCTATCGGATCTTGCAGGGATGATTTAAGTGGGATCAGCGGCCGATCTTCTGCTTGAAAGCGGCCTTGGATGCCTTGGCGTCCTGCACGTCGACGCCGTCCTTGTCCTTATAGACGATGAAGGTGATGACGAAGCCCAGCACCATGGATACACCCACAGCGATCAGCGCACCCCAGAAGGAGATGTCGAAGCCGGTTTCCGGGTTGATGTAAGCGGGGAAGGCAAACAGGCCCAGACCGCCGACGTTATACTTCTTGACGCCCAGTGCACCCATGATGGCACCGCCCACAGCGGAGCAGCCCAGCGTGATGAAGAACGGGGTCTTGAGGGGCAGGGTCACGCCGTAAATGGAAGGCTCGCTGACGCCGAAGAAACTGGAAATAGCAGCGGGCAGAGCGGTCTCCTTGATCTTCTGGTTCTTGGTCTTGAAGTAAACGGCCAGAACGACAGCGCAGGTGGTGAAGGGCACGGCCTGCATCATGCAGAGCACATTGTCGTAGCCCATGCTCATCAGGTTGTTATAGCTGATAGGGGTCAGGCCCTGATGGACACCGAGCATGACCAGCACCTGCCACAGGCCGCCGACCAGTGCACCAGCAACCGGCGGGCAGAAATCGTGGAAGCCAGTGAAGATCATACCGAGAATGTCGCTGATCCAAGTGGCGACCGGTCCGATCACGATCAGGGTGACGGGCACGCTGATCATCAGAGTCAGAGCCGGGACGAAGAACATCTTGACAACGGTGGGGCAGATCTTCTTGACGACCTTTTCCACCTTGGAGGCAAAGAGTACGGCCAGAATCGCAGGGATAACGGTGGATGCGTAGCTCATCATAATGACCGGGATGCCAAGGAAGGTGGTGGTGACGTTGCTCTGGAACGGGGTGCCGTTCAGCACGGTATAGAGAACGTCCGCCGATTTCAGGGCCGCGATCTTGGGATAGACCAGCGATGCGCCCACGGCCATGCCGACAAAGCGGTTCATGCCGAACTTTTCGGCAGCGGTAAAGCCAACGAAGATCGGGAAGAAATAGAAAATGGTATCGCCGATGCCGTTCAGCACGATGTAAGTGCCGCTGGTAGTGCTCAGCCAGCCCAGTGCACCAAAGAAGGCGCAAAGGCCTTTCAGGATGCCGCAGCCGCACATCAGGCCCAGCAGCGGCATAAAGATGCCGGAAACGATGGAGACGAACGCGTCAAACGGGTTCTTGGCCTTGTCTGCCGGGTCGTCGGCCGGAACTTCTCCTCCGCCGCCAATGCCGCCCAGTGCCAGCACTGCGTCGTATGCCTCCTCCACGGCATTGCCGATGACGACCTGATACTGGCCGCCCTTCTGGATGACGTCCAGAACGCCCTTGGTGTCCTTGAGCAGTGCGGTGTCCGCCTTGGATTCATCCTTCAAGCGGAAACGCAGGCGCGTGACACAGTGGGTCAGCGAGACGATATTCTCTTTGCCGCCGACGTGCTCCACGATGAACGGCGCAAGAGCTTTGTAATCAACCTTTGCCATAGTTGCTCCTCCTATTGCTTTTCTCAGATGCAGTTCACACGCATTCCGGGCCCTTGGAACGTTTGTTCTGGCTCCATTATACGGACGAATGTTCAGAAAAGCAAGGCAAAAGTGAACAAACGTTCAATTTTCGGCATCTCTTACAAGAAATTTCGTCCAAATTTGGACATCATTTCAGAAAATCCGGTTTCAGCGTCGTTTTTCACTGGACGAACGTTCACGATCGCGCTATAATAAAGGCAACAAATGGTTTGATCTGAGGTGATCCATCATGGCTGTACTGGAAGATCTGCGCAATATCCTCCCGGACTTGTCCAAAAACGAACGCAAGGCAGCGGAGTACCTGCTGCAATATCCCCACGACATCCAACGCCGCACCAGCGAGGCGATCGCCCGCGAAGCCGACATCTCCCGCAGTGCGCTGATCCGCCTGTGCCAGAAGCTGGGCTATCAGGGCTTTGCCGAGTTCAAATATGCCTATACCCACGAGCCGGTGCAGAGCTCCGATGACGACATCACGGCCCTGCTGCACTACGAGCACGCCATCCAGCAGATCCGGAATATGGTCACCGTCCAGCAGGTCGAGTCGCTGGGCCGCATGGTCGCTCATGCCCGCCGGGTGATCTGTCTCGGCAATCTGCATTCGGGAATGTCCGCCCAGCAGATGGCGTTCCGCCTGACCCGCTCCGGCGTGGACAGCATGGCCCTGAATGACGCCACCCTGATGGAAAGCTACGAGAACATCGTGACCGACGGCGATGTGGTGCTGATCTTCTCCCTGAGCGGTGCCGAGATGTACGAGAACATCGCGGAGGAATACCGCAAGCGGCACACCCATGTGGTGCTCTTTACCATGACGCCGACTTCCCCGCTGACCAAGAAGGTCGATGAATTTCTGGCCCTTCCCTACGTCACCCATGAGCCGTCCAGCTACCTCATGGACGACGCCATCACCTTCTTCCTGATGATCGAGCTTGTCATTGAGGCCGTCCAGAAAGAGCTGGCTGCCAAAGAGTCGGAAGGTCAAGTGGAAATCAAATAAGTTTTGTATTGTGTTGCACAAAGAGGCACCTGCAGTGGAGTTGAACCACGCTGCGGGTGCCTCTTTGTTTATTGGTTGATTTTAATCTTTTTCTGTAAAGGGTTTCAGTTCCGATGCACTGGTGACGTAACCGATGTTTTCTTCGCCACCGCATTCAGCAGCCAGCGTATCCATACCCCTTGTAACAACATCAACAAGTGTTATCGTAATTTCGCCAACCTGCGAGCGACTGCTTTCGGGTGGGAGCGCACCGTCCAACGCCAGATAGATGTTTCCTTCTGGCAAATTGGAACTTGTCCACTCATCCAGGTACAATACACGATAGTCTGTTCCTGTGCCTTCTTTTTCACTGTTGAACCGTCCGGTAAAGGTCACATACTCACTGGTTAAGTTATTGTATACTGCCCGTCCTTCAAAGTCAAATTTTGCAGCAACAGGAACATTACTGTAGTTCACGATTTTCACCTGATTAAAATCATCTTTCCCGGAATAATCCCACCCGGTACCATACTTATAGTGAAAGTCCATACTGCCCCACGATAATTCCACTTTGTAAGTTGCTTCATCGTGCGTCGCATAGACATTGATGCTAGTATTTTCTAAAGGTTGATACAAATAGCTCGATCCTACCGCTGCCATTACCGGCGCGGCGGTGCACAGCGCAAAAGCTGCGGCGAGGGCAAAAGCAAGGAGATGCTTGCGGCCAAACAGGTGATGCTTCATAGGGCAATCCTTTCACGCAGTGCGATTTTTGACGATATTGCAGCATTTCGTTGAGGCAATAATACGTTAGGAATCGACAGCGTGTCAAGGCTTTTCCGAGAAGTTTCTGCAACGGAGAGCAAAATCAGAACATTCCACAATGCCTTTCTGATCCTGTTGGTGATTTCGCCGACAAAATCCGCCAGAATATTCCAATTTTTACTGTTTGATATACCGCAGCTGATACTTGGGCGAATTATACACCTGCTCGGTGAAATCCAGCACCTGACCATTCTCAAGGTAGGTGGTATTGGCGACCTGAATGATGGGCTGATCTTCCTCCAAGCCGAACAGCTTGACGACCTCGGCCGAAGGCAGGATGGGGGTCACGCTGTGCTCGTTGTAGGCAATCTTCAGGCCCAGCGTATCCTCCACATAGCGGTACTTGGAGCCGTTGAGGATCTTGAGCGACACATCCGGGTAGAGCCGGGCCGACATATAGCTCGTCTCGAACAGGAACGGGACATCGTTGGCATAGCGGACCCGCTGGATATAGTACACCATCTCGTCCTTTTCGATCTGGAGGATCGGGTACAGCTGCTTCGGCACATGGATCAGCTCAAACGCCAGAACTTTGGTGCTGGGCGTCATCCCCATCTGGGTGATCTCATCGGTAAAGCCCAGCAGCTGGGGCACCTTTTTCCGAATGACCTGCGTCTTGACGAAGGTACCCACACCAGCCACCCGCTGCAAAAGGCCCTGCGCCGTCATATTGTCCAACGCCTTGCGGACCGTGACCCGGGAGACGCCGTAAGTGAATACTAACTCTGCCTCCGCGGGAATCATGTCTCCCGCCCGGTACTGCCCGGAGGAGATCCGCTCCCGGAGGTCCTTCTCGATGATCTTATACTGCGGAACACGCTTCTTTTCCATTTTCTTACACCTCTGCTTACCCTATAATATCATTATATAGAAAACTTCGTTCCAGCGCAAGTAGAAGGCTGCATCCCACCTCTGAGCAAGATGCACAAGAAAATCGTTCCCGCTTTAGAGATGTCTACAAATCGTTCAAAATGTATCTACAAATTGTTTCAAATGTATTTACAATTTGTGACATAGGTGTTATACTCCGGCTATCGGATATTTCCATTAAAAGGAGGGTATTTTCCATGTCATTTGTTCAAGCGTTACTCATTGGCATCTTCGCGTACCTTGGTCGAAATCAGGTACCTTGGCTGTTCGGTACCACCGGCGGCTTCTATGCTGTCGGCCGTCCTCTGGTGGCGGGTGCCATCATCGGCCTCATCATGGGCGATGTGCAGACCGGCGTGCTCTGCGGCGTTGCAGTGCAGGCCTTGTTCATCGGCCAGATCGTTCCGGGCGGCGCAATGCCCAGCGATCTGAACTACGCCGCTTACATCGGCATTCCTCTGGCAATGGCAGCCGGCGGCGGTGCCGAGGTTGCTGTGGCTCTGGCCGTTCCTCTGGGCACTCTGGGCGTGGCCATGCACAACTTCACCATGACCTTCAACTCCGTCTTCGCACACCGTGCTGACAAGTACGCTGCCGAGGGCGACGCCGACAAGATCCCCGTGATGAACCTGATGGGCACCGTGGTCCACTTCATCGAGCGCGTCACCGTCGTCACGCTGGCCTGCTACTTCGGTTCTCAGTTCGCTGAGGGCATTCTGGCCGCCATCCCCGCTGTGATCCTGAGCTTCCTCGCCGTCGGCGGCAAGATGCTCCCGGCTTTGGGCTTCGCTCTGCTGCTCAAGCAGATCGTCAGTGACAAGTGGATGATCGCCCTGTTCCTGCTGGGCTGGGTCCTGAACAAGACCATCACCATGACCACCACTTCTCTGGTCATCATTGCAGTGGCTGTGGCCCTGCTGTTCGTCATGAACAAGAACAACAACGCGGTGGCAGCAGCTCCTGCTTCTGCTGCACCGGCTCTGGATGAGGAGGGCGACTACGATGAGTAAACTGACCAAGAAAGACGTTTCCAAGGCTGCGTGGTACTGGACCTTCTTCCACCACTGCACCCAGAACTACGAACGTATGATGGGTCTGGCCTTCTGCGCAACGCTGGCCAAGCCCCTGAAGAAACTCTACGGCGACGACAAGAAGGGCCTGTCGGAAGCTCTGACCCGCAACATGGCCTTCTTCAACACCGAGCCGCAGCTGGGCTCCCTGATCCCCGGCATGACGCTGGCACTGGAAGAGGCCAAGGCCAACGGCGAGCCGGTGGATGCTGAGGTCATCACCAGCACCAAGAGTGCCCTGATGGGCCCCTTCGCCGGCATCGGCGACTCCATTCTGGTCGGCACCTACAACCCCATCCTGCTGTCCATCGGCATCGGCCTGTCGGCAGGCGGTTCCCCCATCGGCGCGATCTTCTTCTTCCTGACTTGGACCATCTCGGTGGTGGCTCTGAAGTACTTCGGCTTCATCAAGGGCTACTCCATGGGTATGGATGCCGTCACCAACCTGCTGCACAGCGGCCTGAAGGATAAGATCGTCACGGCACTGAACATCATCGGTCTGATCGTCATCGGCGGCGTCGCCTCGACGACCGTTGCCGCACCCATCAAGCTGGCCTTCGTCGCCGGTGAGATGAACGTGGAAATTCAGGCCAGCATCCTCGACAAGATCCTGCCGGGCCTCGTCCCCATGCTGCTGACCCTGCTGTGCTACTGGCTGATCGACAAGAAGGGCTGGTCTGCCAACAAGATCATCCTCCTCATCCTCGCCATCGCTGCTGTCTGTGTGCCTCTGGGCATCATGTAACCGAAATTATAACAAACGGAGAACACTACCATGAAATATCGTAAGTTGTGGACGGATATGCACTCGAACATCCACCATGAGAATTTCGGTGAGCTGCCCCGCTGGTACGAGCACATCACCAAGCTCATGGACTTCTGGCCCATCGCCTATTATCCGTTCTATATGCGGAAGCACCCCTCCGGGCTGGATCTGGAAGATGTACACGAAGAATCCGTGCGCAACGCCGATTGGGAAGTGCTGCGGGAATTCACCAAGAAGGCCAATGCCGAGGGCTTCCCCATGTTCATGGGCTACGAGTGGCAGGGTTCCGGCAAGGACGGCGACCACAACGTGTTCTTCCTGCACAACGACGCCCCCATGCTCCATCCCATGCGGTATGAAGAGCTGCGGGACGCTTACAAGGGGCAGGACGTCATCGGCATCCCGCACCACCTCGCCTATCAGCTGGGCAGCCGCGGCAAGAACTGGGACACCCACGACCCGGAGTTTTCGCCGTTCGGTGAGATCTACTCTTCCCACGGCAGCAACGAGAACGATTACGGCCCGGTCCCCATGACCCGCCATGTCCACATGGGCCCCCGCACCGGCGAGACCTGCTTTGAGCGGGGCCTCGAGCGGGGCATCCCCATCGGCATCATGGCTTCCGGCGACAACCACAGCGTGCCCGGCGTAACCGAACACGGCTCGATGTGCGTGCTGGCCGAGGGCAATTCCAAAGAAGAGATCTGGGCCGCCATGCTCGCCCGCCGCGTTTACGGCGTGAGCCAGAGCCGGATCGACGTGGATTTCACCATCAACGATCAGCCTATGGGCAGCATCCTGCCGGTGAACGAGGACAAGATCGACCTTGCCCTCGACATCCGCGGCACCGACGCCATCGACCGGGTCGAGATCCTGCGGGACAACATCCCGGAGGCCACCCTCGTCCACTCCGGCTCGTGGGAGCGCAAACCGCTGGGCGACACCGTCCGGATCAAGTTCGACGTCCAGTTCGGCTGGGGCCCGGATACCCGGATCTACCCGGACATCACTTCCCGCCACTGGATCGGCAGCCTCGAGACCGCCGGCAAGCTGCTCTCGGTCGAAAAAGTCTGGAACTCCTTCGGCCAGAGCCTGACCAACACCTCTGACCAGCGGTGTGATTTTGAGCTGACCACCTACAAATCCACGGCCACCGGAAAGTGGATGGGCCCCAGCAATGTGGTCACCGAAGGCTTCATCTTTGAGGTCGAGACCCGTCTGGATGACCCCATCGTGCTGACCGTGGACGGCGTGGTGTATCCCCTGATGCCCCGCGACCTGCTGCACACCTCCCGGATCATCCCCCTGTACAAGGAAGTGGAAGAGCTGACCGAGGAACGCTGGGGCAAAGTGGAGCACTACCGCGACGATCCGTGGTGGCACAACTGCTACAAGATCAAGATCGGTCAGGCCGCTCCCGAGATCGCCTACACCTTCCACCACGAAGGCACCTATCCGGTCGAGGGCGACTGCCAGTACCGCCTGCGGGTCTGGCAGCGCAACGGCCACATCGCATGGACTTCGCCGATCTTTCTCCGAAAGGGCAAATAAACCATGAACGTTCTGTACATTCACACCCACGACAGCGGCCGGATCCTTTCGCCCTACGGCTATAAGGTCCCGACCCCGAATCTCGAGGCGTTCTCAAAAACCGCTGTCACCTTTGAAAACTGCTATTGCGCCGGCCCCACCTGTTCCCCCAGCCGGGCCGCCCTGCTGACCGGCCAGTATCCCCACCAGAACGGGATGCTGGGTCTGGCCCAGCGCGGGTTCTCCATCGACTACACCAAGCACTTGGCGCAGTTCTTGGGCCGGAACGGATATCACACCGCCCTGTGCGGCATCCAGCACGAATCCGGCTGGTATCTGGACATCGAGAAGGAGCACGGCAAGACCATTGGCTATCAGGAAGACCTGACCCACTCCACTGTGGGGTACGAGAAGGTCGATCTGAACCAGTGGGACATGGAAAACGCCAAGACCGCAGCCGCGTGGCTCAAGGCGCAGGACAAAACACAGCCGTTCTTCCTCTCCTACGGAATGCACTGCACCCATCGGCCTTTCCCGGTGGAGATCGACCCGGCCGTGAACGAAAACGCTGCCGTGCCGCCCCAGCCGATCCCCAACGCACCCGAGACGCGGGAGGATTTCGCCCACTATCTCACCAGTGCAAAATGGGCGGATGACTGCATCGGCGTGGTGCTCACCGCGCTGAAGGAAGCTGGGCTGGAAGAGGACACCATCGTGTTCTTTACCACCGATCATGGCATCGCCAATCCCTACGCCAAGTGCTCCCTGTTCGACAGCGGCATCGGCGTGGCCCTCATCCTCCGGGTTCCCGGAGCGAAGGCCAACAGCAAGACCTGCGACAGCCTGATCTCGCAGCTGGATGTCTTCCCGACCCTCTGCGATCTGCTGGATCTCCCGCGGCCCGATTACCTCGAGGGCGTGTCGTTCCGGCCCTGTCTGGACGATCCCGCGGCCAAGACCCGAGATGCTGTCTATGCCGAGGTCAACTTCCACACCTCGTACGAGCCGATCCGCTGCATCCGCACCGACCGCTACAAGTACATCCGCTACTTTGATGAGAGCCATCTGCTTACCAACTCGTCCAACACCGACGAATCCCCCACCAAGGCGTTCTTCACCGGCTACGACTTCCGGGAGCAGAAGAAGCCCCGCGAGGCCCTGTACGATCTGGTCTACGACACCGGCGAGCGGAACAACCTGATCGCATCCCCCGACCACGCCGCCGTTGCCGAGGATCTGCGCCGCCGTCTCCGCGCCGAGATGGAGCGGACGAATGATCCGCTGCTGCGCGGGCCGATCCCGGTGCAGAAAACATGGAAGGTCAACAAACCGGATTGCGAGATGGCAAGCTCCAAAAATCCGGATGATTACATCAGCTTAGGAGTGTAACACACATGGAAATCGCTAACATCCGCATTGATGAACGTCTCATTCACGGACAGGTCGCGGCCGTCTGGAGCAAGGCCCTGAACGTCAACCGCATCATGGTCGTGGACGAAGACGCCGTGAAGAATCCCACCCAGAAATCCGTGCTGAAAATGGCCTGTCCCGCCGGCTGCAAGCTGTCCATCCTGTCGGTGGCTTCTGCAACCAACAATCTGAGCATCCGCAAGTACGAAGGCGACCGGATCTTTATGATCGTCCGCAGCCCCGCCACCCTGCGTGCCCTGTACGACGCTGGCTATCACTTTGACGCCGTCAACGTCGGCAACATGGCCAAGAAAGCCGACAGCAAGCAGATCAGCCCCAGCGTCTGCGTCACCCCCAAGGACATCGAGGACTTCCGCTATCTGGCCGATAAGGGCGTTAAGCTCGGCATCCAGCGCGTTCCCGCGGAGGCATCGGCTTCGCTGATGGAACTGCTGTGATCGGCGTTGTGCTCACCGGCCACGGCCGGTACGCCTACGGCATGGCCGACAGCCTCTTCCTGACCATGGGCGAGCAGGAAGCCTTTGCCGCCATCGAGTTCACGCCCGACGTCACCCCTGAAGAGCTTTCGGCCAAGCTCAAGGCCGCCGCCGAGACCACCGGCGACGAGGGTGTGCTGATCCTCTGCGACATGGCAGGCGGCACTCCCTTCAATGAGACCGTCAAGCTCCTGCCCGAACTGAACCGCGAAGTCGAGGTTCTGGCCGGCATCAGCCTGCCCGTCCTGATCGAGGCCTGCATGGACCGGGATGACAAGAACGTGCACGAGCTGGCCGAGCAGCTGCTCGAGACCGGCCGCAGCACCCTGACCCGCTTCGCCCCCGTTCTGGACGAGGACGACGAAGTAGACGAATAACCTCTCTCCTCCATAAAAAAGATCCGAACCCTTTCTGCCGGGCACCCGGCAGAGGATTCGGATCTTTTGCGTTTGTATGGTTTTTACCGGCCCCAGACCATCCAGAGATAGGCATAGCCGCTCAGGACCGCCGCCAGCGTGAAGGGCACGCCGATCCTGAGGAAGTCCCGGGTGCGCACTTCCTCGCCGTTTTTGCGCAGGATGCCGATGGCCGCAATGTTGGCCGAGGCCCCGATGGGCGTCAGGTTGCCGCCGAGGGTCGCACCGGTGAGCAGCCCAAAATAGAACAGTTCCGGCGGCATCCCGACCCCGCCGTTCATCCGCTCAGCGATCTCCTGCACCACTGGAAGCATGGTGGCGACGTAGGGGATGTTGTCTACGAAGGCCGAGAGCACCACCGACACCAGCACGATCAGGGTGTAAAGCTGGAAGGCATTGTCATCTACCACGTCGCAGAAGAGCTGCGCCGCCGCGTCGATCAGTCCAGCTTTCTTGACGCCCTCGATCAGGACGAACAGCCCCAGCAAGAGCAGCAGTGTGTCCACGTCCAGCTCCCGGCAGACGTTCCGCGCCGGGCCGAACGAACACCTCCGCAGGCAGGTGCAGACCACCCCGAACAGGCTGATGCCCACACAGATCAGGCCGCTGCGCAGGTCATACAGGCGGTAGAGTCCGCTGCCGGGTTCCGGTTCGGGCAGAAAAGACGCCGCAATGAGAAGCAGAACGGTCAGAACCATCAACACCGTCGGCAGACGATCCTCCACTTCGGTCTCCACTACGGCGTGGATGGGCTGGGTCTCTTTCCGGAAGAGGACGAGCAGCACCCCCAGCGAGGCCAGTGCGCCCAGTTCCACGCCCCAGAAGATGCCCGGCCTGCCCTGCATCCAGAAGAAATCGAAGAAATTCATCTCCGCAAAGCCGCCCAGCAGGATGCTGGTGGTGTCGCCCACCAGCGTTGCCGCCCCCTGCAGATTGGAGGAGACGGCAATGGCGATGAGCACCGGCACGGGCGAAATTTTCAGCTTCCGGGCGATCGCCAGCCCCACCGGTGCCACCATCAGGACGGTGGCCACGTTGTCCACAAAGGCACTGATGACCCCCGCAAACAGGGCCAGCATCGAGACGGCCCACTTCACGTTCGGCACCCGGGCGATCAGCTCTTCGGCCAAGCGGAGCGGCATTTTGCTCTCGATGAAAAGGGCCACCGTGCCCATCGTACCGGCCATCATGAGCAGCACATTGAAGTCGATGGCACGGGCGGCGTCAGTCGGGGTAAAGGCCCAGCGACCCGCACCGCCCAGTATCAGAAACACCGCTGCCCCGCCCAAGGCGGTCCATGGGCGGTATTTCGGGAACACCAGCATCAGGATGTAAACGCAGACGAACAGGCACAGGGCCAGAAGCATAGATCACCCCTCCGGGTCGGTCAGCGGCTTTGCATCGGTGTCCTCGTCGATCATCCGGTAGCCGACGCCCAGCTCGTTGAGGATGTAGTTGTTGCTGCCGGGCCGGCTGCCCATCTTTTTGCGGATGTTCGCCATGTTGACCTGCAGCTTTTTGGTGCTTCCGCAGTCGGTGTCGCCCCAGATGGCCTTGACGATGGATGCGTAGGTCATCACCCGGCCGGCGTGTTCCGAGAGGAAGGCTACAATATTATATTCGGTCTGGGTCAGCTTGACCTCCTGCCCAGCCACAAAAACTTTTCGACGCTCGTAGTTGATGGTCATATCCTGCGCCGTGAAGGTGCCGCTGGGCATCCCGGCGGTGGCACTGCTGTACCGGTTCAGCCGGAGCGCGGCGCGGACACGGGCCAGCAGCTCGCCGGTGCTGAAGGGCTTGGTGATGTAATCGTTGGCCCCGAGGTCCAGTGCCTCGATCTTGTCCTGCTCGGTGGTGCGGGCCGACAGCACCATGATGGGGGTCATGCTCTTCTGGCGGACGGTGCGGATCAGCTCGATGCCGTCCCGGTCGGGCAGGCCCAGATCCAGAATGATCAGGTCGGGATTGTGGGAGGCAAACAGGGTCAGGCCCATGGTGCAGGTGTTTGCCACCAATGCCTGATAGCCGTTGGTCTCAAGCAGGGTCTCGATGAAGCTGCAGATGTTTGCTTCGTCTTCCACCACAAGGATCTTGTATTTGTTGTTACTCATCTTCGGTCTCCTCCGTCTCGATATCCTCCGTTTCCAGCCAGAAGCGGATGGTCGTTCCTTCGCCTACTTTGCTCTCGGCTCCGATCTCGCCGCCATGCGCCTTGATGATGGCCGCACAGACCGAAAGCCCGATCCCCATGCCGTGCTTACCGCCGGTGCTCTCCGAGGTATCCGGGGGCAGCATCCCGCTGAACAGGGTCTTGAGCCGGTCTTTGGGGATGCCGCAGCCGTTGTCGGTCACTTCAAACACCGCACGGTCGCCCACCGTAAAGACCCGGAGCGTCAGTTTGGTCATCCCCTTGGCGTGGTGGACGGCGTTTTCCAGCAAGTTCGTCAGCACCTGCTGGATCAGCATCGAGTCCATCGGGATCACGATGAAGTCCTCCGGCAGCTCCACATTCACGTTCACATTGGGGTGCAGTTTCCGGAACCGGACCAGCACGCTGTCGATCAGTTCTTCCAGCACAGTAGGCGTTTTCTGCACCGAGACCTTCTCGCTGTCGATCCGGGTGACCGACAGCAGGTTCTCCACCATCCGGTTGAGCCATTGCGCGTCCGAGCAGGCTTCACCAAGAAGTTTTAATTTTTGTTCTTTTTCCAGTGAGTCATAGTTTTCGATGACCGTCGAGCAGGCCCCGTAGATGGAGGTCAGCGGAGTGCGCAGGTCGTGGGAGACGGCCCGCAGAAGGTTGGCGCGGGTCTTTTCGGCCTCGCTCTCCATCCGCAGCTGCTCCTGTTTCTTGTTCCGGGTGGTCAGGGTGCTGGTCATGATCGAGACCACCAGCATCACCACCCCCGAAAACAGGTTTTCCGGCAGGGTGAAGTTGAACGCAAAGTAGGGTGCGCGGAACGCGAAGTTGACCGCCAGCACGCCGATCAGCGACGCCGCCACGCCCCATAAGTAACCGTCCGTATAGACTGACGTGATAAACACTGCCAGTACAAACACCATGGACGCTACACCGTCGATCCGGCCGGTGACGACCTGTATGCCCGCCACCACCGCAAAGGAAAGGCAGAGCATCCCGATCAGGATCAGGGCATTCTGCCACCACGCTTTTTCTTTCATCCGGAGTTGTCCCCTCCTTTTCCTTTCCGCCTGCGCGGAAAACTGGATCCCTAATATAGAAGTATAGCATAAAACCATTAAAGATGCAGTAAAAACGGCCGATTGACAAACGCCGTTTCCGGGGCGATAATAGAACTATCTTGTAAAACAGAGGGGAAACGCTATGCTGTATTTTGAAAACGACTACTGCGAGGGGGCACATCCCGCCATCCTGCAGAAACTGATGGACACCAATTTTGAGAAAGTCTCGGGCTACGGCACCGACCCGTACTGCGCCAGTGCGAAGGAGAAGATCCGCGCCGCCTGCGCCTGCCCGGAGGCGGACGTCTCCTTCATTTCGGGCGGCACCCAGACCAACGCCATCGTCATTGCGTCGATGCTGCACCGCTGGGAGGGCGTTATTGCCGCCTCCACCGGCCATGTCGCCGGGCACGAAGCCGGTGCCATCGAGTACACCGGCCACAAGGTGCTGGGCCTGCCCCATGAAAACGGCAAGCTGGCCGCCGCTACCGTCCGGGAGTTCTGCCAGACCTTCTTCGCCGACGGCAACCACGACCATATGGTTTTCCCCGGCATGGTCTACATCTCCCATCCCACCGAGTACGGCACGCTCTACACCAAGGCCGAACTGGAAGCCCTGTCCGCCGTCTGCCATGAGTTCAAATTGCCCCTCTTTGTGGACGGTGCGCGGCTGGGTTACGGTCTGGTCGCCGAGGGCACCGATGTGACGCTGGCCGACCTCGCCCGGCTGACCGATGTGTTCTACATCGGCGGCACCAAGGTGGGTGCGCTCTGCGGCGAGGCTGTGGTCTTCCCCCACGGTGCACCGGCCCACTTCATGACCATGGTGAAACAGCAGGGCGCACTGCTGGCCAAGGGCCGTCTGCTGGGCATCCAGTTCGACGTCCTCTTCACCGACGGGCTGTACACCGAGATCAGCAAAAACGCCATCACCACCGCCAACGTCCTCAAGCGGGCATTGGCCGATAAGGGCTACCGCTTCTTCATGGATTCGCCCACCAACCAGATCTTCGTCATCCTCTCCAACCAGCAGCTTGCCGACCTCGAGGGCAAGGCGAAGTTCGGCTTCTGGGAAAAATACGACGACGCCCACACCGTCGTCCGCATCGCCACCAGCTGGGCCACCAAAATGGAAGAGATCATGCAGCTGATCGCGCTGCTGTAAGTTCTGTGTCCGGATTTTCTCCGGCATTTCGCCGAAGTTTCCGCATTCTCTTTGTGCAGGATGCTGATTGCATTTTTGCGCCGGGTATGGTATGGTTTAAAAAGAACAACGCAGGACGCGAGAAAGGGGCAAACATACACCAGTCCGTGTATCTTTGCCCTCTTTTTGAGTTTGCGGTTTTCTGCGCTATTATTTTTCCGGATGATAGGAAGGAAGGGTTTTACAATGGGCTTTTTTGATAAACTGTTTGGCGGCAAGCACGATGCCGCTCCGAAATTTGCAGGTGAGAAGATGACCGTCATGGCCCCCATCGACGGCAAGGTGATCCCGCTGGAGCAGATCCCCGACGAGACGTTCGCCACCGCCATTCTGGGACCCGGCTGCGGCATTGAGCCCACCGGCGACACCGTGTACGCTCCGTTCGACGGCACCATCACGCAGGTGGCTTCCACCCTGCACGCCATCGGCATCACCAGCGATGACGGCATCGAGCTGCTGATCCATGTCGGCATGGACACCGTGGAGATGCAGGGCAAGGGCTTCACCGCTCTGGTCAAGGAAGAGCAGAAGGTCAAGGCCGGCACCGCCATGCTGAAGGTCGATCTGGATGCCATCCGCGCAGCCAACCACCCCACCACCACCGCCATCATCGTGACCAATGGCGATGACCTGAACGGTATGAAGGTCGTTGCCGACGGCCCCGTGACCGCCGGCACCCCGATGATCAAGTTCGAGGGCTGATTTTTCCCGTAACATCCAAGAGAACCCGGAAGCATCACGCTTCCGGGTTCTCTTTTTGTATATTTTTCAGCAGATTTTACAGCAAGTTCAGCCGCCGGGCCGTCTCGATGGCCTCGACTTTATTGTTGACCCCGAGTTTCCGGTAGGCCTGCTCGCTCTGGTATTTGACGCTCCGTTCGCTCAGGTTGAGCTGCTGGGCGATCTCGCCGCGGGACAGACCCATGGCCTGCATCCGGAGCACCTGCAGGCAGCGTTCGGTCAGGCGGATCTGCTCTGCCTTGGCCGACTGGCGCAGGTAACTGGGGTAGGCCGTAGAGAGCTTGTTGGTCTTGGCCAGCACTTCCTCAAAGAAAGCACCGCTCACCTCGCCGGTGCCGTTCAGCTCCCGCAGCAGGTCCATCAGCGCGCTTCCCTCCCGGCTGAACAGCCGGACGAAGTGGTATTCCTCGGCGCGTTTCAGCACCCCGAGCAGCTGCGGCCGCCACGCCTCATCACCGGTGCGGTACCGCACAATGGCCCACAGCAGGCCGCACTCCAGCTGGAGCCACGGCCGCTCGGTCCGGTCGGCATACTGCGCCAACCGGGTCAGCAGGGTCGCTGCCCGGTCGTACCGCTCCTGCGCCATGTAGACCCGCACCCGGGTCAGGTAGCAGTAGCGGTCCAAGATGTTGAAGGTCAGGTCGTCCGACGGCTCCTGATCCATCCAGTGTTCGGCGTCTTCCAGCCGGCCCTGCCAGAGCATGACCCGGCACTGCATGGCGCGGACATTCCGCTCCACCCGGTGGGCCGCCGACTGCCGTGCCCGCAGCTCGATTGCTTCCAGCGTGCGGTAGGCGTCATCAATGTGGCCGCTGACCAGATACAGCCGGGCGAGGACGGCCGCCCCCACGAACTGCAGCTCAAATTTGCCGCTGGCCATCGCCTCCATCATGCCGCGGTTGGCCAGTTCCAAGGCCTTGTAGTCGTCCTCGGCCTTCTCGAACATACTTTCGGCCATGGCCCTTGGCTCCCAGCAGGATCTCCAACGGCTTTGCGATCTGTTTGGCTACGTTCTTATCGTCTTTGACCCAGAGGCAGAAATCTTTGCCGCCGTTCATCAGGCTGGGCATTCCCTCGGTGACCAGCACGTTGCCGAGGGTCAGGTGCTCCCGCTCAGCGGTCTCGGCCGAACGCTGCAGGATCTCCACCATGTTGCTGCTGCCCCGGTGGGGCAGGTCGATGTCGAGGTAGATCCGCTCTTCCATGGCCCGCTTTTTCGCATCCCCCTCGGCCTGTGCCGCATACCGGGCCAATGCCTGATACCAGCGTTCGCTGCCCGCGGCATCCAGCCGAGACGAGCAGACCATGCTCAGGGCCGTCATCAGGTCGGGCGAGGCCAGCACTTCTTCTTCGGGCAGGGCCAAGTAATACCGGCCCAGCTCGTAATAGTAGCCGCCGCCCTGATTCTGCCGGACGTTGCTGACCAGCAGATCCCGGATCTCCTTCTGGTTGCCGCTGGCCTCAAACATCGCAAGGGCGCGGGGGATATCCCCGGCCCGTGTGTAGATCTGGCCGGCGCGGTCGTACAGGTCGTTCCGCTGCTCCCGGCTGTAAGTATGGTTCAGCCGCCAGAGCATACTGTTCTGGAAGCTGGGCCGCATGGTGTACACCCCGCCGCTGATCCGGAACAGGTTGCCGGTCTCCCGGGCCTGATGCAGCACCTGTGCCACATTCCCGGCCCCGGTCAGTTCTTCGGCCTGCGGGATGGTGAAGCTGCCCATGACCGACAGCTGGACGGCCAGATCCCGGACGCTCTGATCCCACCGGTCGTAGACGGTGCGGTTGAGGTAGGCCCAGAAATTGTCCACCAGCTCTTCCAGCAGTTCCGGCGTATACCGTGCGCCGTGGGACATCTCCATGGCCAGAATCCGCGATCCCACCGGGTTGCCCTCGGCCAGCGGATAGATGATCTCTTCAAGGGTCTTCTGGGGCATCTGGATGCCCCATGCCAGATACAGTTCGCCCAGCGTCTCTTTGTTCAGGGCAAGATCCTCTTCCGGAATGATGGTCAGCCGGCAGTTCATGTACATCGGGCTGAGCCAGTGCGGGAGCGGGCACCGCCCAGCCAGCAGCAGCCAGACGTTCGGATTCTCGATCAGTTTCAGGATCTCAGCCTGCACGTCCGGCGCATTGACCAACGCCAGATCGTCGATGACCACAATGACGCCCCGCGGCAGTTCCAATTCCCGCAATTGCTGGGCGGTCAGCTCTCCTGCATTCAACCATGTATGCTTTCTGCGGCGCAGATAACGGCGGAGCAGCTCGGTCTTGCCGTATCCGGTGGCACCGTAGATGTAAACGTCTTCCCGCGTCTTTCCTGCAGCACGCAGTTTGTCCCATGCTGCCTTCGGGTGGATGTATACCGCGTCGCCGTCGCGCTCGATGTGCTCTGTGTTCGGCATCTCCAACCCTCCTCTCTTCTTCCATTCCGCCGCGCATCCGGCGGCAATTCTCAAAAAATCCCCCTCGGCTGGGAGGGGGATGTCTTTATCAATCTCCTTTGGGCTTGTACCGCAGCACCTTCTCCGAGACGTGCCCGTTGAAGAACTGGATGACCGGCCCCAGACAGAACGCGCAGATCAGCGTTCCCAGACCCACGAGGCCGCCGGTGATCCACGCCAGAAATGCGCAGAGCGCGTCGGTAAAAACGCGGCAGCCGAAATAGGGCACCGGCGTGTAGTCCCGCAGTTCCAGTGCCAGCGAATCGTAAGGCGCAATGCCGAGGTCTGCCGTCTGGTAGAGGGACGCGCCCAACGCCGTCACAAGCACCGCCAGCACCACCCAGACCAGCTGCTCCGGAAAAGATGCCGCCGGGCCGAAATGGGCCGCGATGGGATCGTAGAAAAAGGTCACGATGAACCCCATGAAAATGCCGTTGATGAAGGTGCCAAGGCCGATGTACTGCCGGCCCACCCAGCATTCCAGCGCAAAGAACAGGATGTTGGCCAAGATGTTCTGCACGCCCAGCGAGAGGCCGAAGATCTCGGCCAAGCGCATATTCAGCGCACTGATGGAGTCGTTGCCAAGGTGCGACTGCTTGAACAGCGCGATCCCCAGACCGATGATGACGATGCCGACGACCATGCCAACGATGCGGCGGGTCGTGGGCCGCTGCAGTGCTGTGCCCTTCATAATCCTGTCCTCCGCGTGTGATTTTCATCTCTTATTGTACACCCTGCGGAATCGGGACGCAACGTTTTCTTTTCCACTTCTTCCAAATCTTTTGTGGAAAACACGTTTCTCAGGAACGGAGCAATGCTTCGATGGCTTCTTTCTGCAGTCCTTCCCCGATGACGATCAGCACTTCCTGCCCCTGCGGGATGGGCGAGGCTGTCAGCCCCTCGGCGGTGGAATTCAGCTCGTACCATTGCGCTCCCTCCGGCACAAATCCCTTGACCCGGAGCACATGACCGCAGGCCGGATCGGTGAAGAGCTTGGGGATGTTCCGGGAAAGCGTTTCCCGGTCAAGCCCAAGCTCGAGGAAGTAGGCCGACGAGAACGCCTTGTGCTCGTCGAAGTGGAGCTTTTCGCAGCTGGCCTGTCGGTGGCCGCAGGCGGCGATCTGCGCCATCTCTGCGTCGGTCAGGGTGTTCCAGTCCTTGGCCCAGATCTCTTCCTCTTTGAAAGTACGGGAGCACTTGCAGGCCGCCAGTGCCCGGGCCAGATGCGCTTTGGCCGCACTGCACTGGGCCTCGGTCGCCAGCTGGCTCCGGCTCAGCAGGACAAGGCCCGCGTTGGCCGTCTCAGAGGCAAGGATGTAATCGGCCTGCGGCGAAAGCGTCTCCGGCAGCAGCGCGTCCACAATGGCAATGACATTCCCGATGGTGTACCACCGGTCCAGCGGGTCGTCCCGCAGGACGTCGAAGAACTCGTCCACGTCAAAAATGCCGCTCGGCTCCACCAGCACCCGGTCAAAGCCCCGCATCGCCATCGAGATCAGCTTGGTGCGCATCCGCCGCTGGTGGGTGTCGCAGTCGCAGCCACCGCTGATGGTCTCGATCTCGCAGCCCTCGGCCAGCAGATCCTGCACCAGCATCGCGTCCACATTCACTGCGCCAAAATCGTTTTCGAGGATGCAGACCTTGCAGCCCTGCTTTGCCAGATACGCCGCATACCGGTGCAGGAATGTCGTTTTGCCCGCACCGAGGAAGCCTGTGATAAGATCGACCTGTACCATATTGCCCTTCCCCTCTCTGTTCGGAAATTCTGCTGTTTCGTTTACGGTTAGTATAGCCTGATTTCACGCCGCTGTCAAAGGGAAGTTTGCAGAGCCGGACTTTTATCATTTTGCCAAATCTGAAGCGAAAAATTTGGCCCAAGTTCACAAAACCGGGCGGAAATTGTGCTATACTAGGGGCAATCGTTGATCCGACAAATTCAGGCCGAAAGGAGTCCCGCAGCATGAACCAACCCGCATCCTCGCAGCAGCCCACCCGCAAAAAGACCGTGATCTCCCTGCTCATCCTGCTGGCTTTGACCGGCGTGGTCGTTTACATCTTCAAAGATCACTGGGCCGAGATCTCCACGGCACTGGCCCAGCTCTCGTTCGGGCAGGTGGTGCTGGTGCTGCTGATCGGCATCAGCTACCCGGTGCTCGAGGGCGTGGCCAGCTGGCTGATCGTCCGCAGCCGCATCCCGAACTTCGGCCTGCGGGAGGGCATCGAGAACGCCTTTATGGGCACCTTCGGCAATGTGGTCGGCCTTGGCACCGGTGCCGTGCCGATGCAGACCTATTATCTTTACCACTGGGGTCTGTCCGTCGGCCCGGGCGTCGGCCTGATGACCCTGCAGTATGTGTTCCACAAAACAGCCGTTCTGGTCTACGCCACCGTGATGCTCCTGCTTCAGCATTCGTGGTTCTCGGCCAATACCTCGGGCGTACTGAGCTATCTGCCCGCAGCGTACGCCGTGGTCGCCTTCGTCATCGTCGGGCTGGTGCTGGTCTGTGTTTCGCCTCTGGTACAGCGTCTGGCCCGCTGGCTGCTGGGCTTTTTGCCCAAAACCGAAAAGTGGCAGACCCGCCGGAATAGCTGGATGGAGCAGCTGGACACCCTCGCCGCCGAGAGCCGAAACCTGCTGGCCGACAAGGGCCGCTGCGTGAAAATTTTCGCAGTGCAGGCGTTCAAGCTCTTCCTGCTCTTCACGCTTCCCTACCTCTGCATCCGGTTCATGGGCCTGTCCACGCCGCT
The DNA here is from genome assembly GCA_963660925.1 of Eubacterium sp. CAG:38. Lineage (GTDB taxonomy): Bacteria > Bacillota > Clostridia > Oscillospirales > Ruminococcaceae > Faecalibacterium. Next base: position 22,787 of record CAVKZS010000024.1, read on the forward strand.
GACCTTCTGGCAGGTGCAGCTGCTGACCAGCCTGATGCTCTTCCTCTCCAATGCCCTGCCGAATGTCGCCGGCATGGGCTCCATCGAAACAGCCTTCCTGCTGGTGTTCGGCAACTTCATGCCGCAGGGCGAGGTCATGAGCACCCTCATGCTTTATCGCATCGCAAGCTACTATTTCGTCTTTGCCGTCAGTGCCGTGGGATTTTTCGTCGCTGAAAGGCATATCAAGAACTAAAAATTTTATCGCATATAAAACAAAAATCGGGGCGCACAGGTGGTCAAGCTGTACGTCCCGTTTTTGTTTTTCTTTCGCGCAAGGTGCCGTACCAAAAGCATCTTGTGCCGCGCCGGAAGCTGACAGAGCAAACCATAGCTGCCGCTTCCTTTAGGAAAAAAGAGAATGGAATGGAGGAATTAGGGTTTCCTTCAGAGGTCTTGCAGGAACCTCCGCAGCGTTGGTTAGATTCAACTAACCTTGCCGTGACAAAAGGATATCATAGTTTGTCATGACTGTCAACCCCTGATTTTCAATTTTTCCAAAAATTTTTTCAGGCCGTTGCTCGAATCACATTTTCACATTTCCGTTTTGGAATGGAATCAAATTTCCAGCAAAATGGTCTTGCTTTTTTGAAGAACTATTGCTATTATAAGTGCAAGGCTGCCGGGGCAGATGCAAATTCGTCCGCATCTGACAGCCCACCGAACTCCCCGAAAAGCCGCATTTTGCGGTTTTTTATAGGCAAAGCAGTTAGCTCATTCTAACTCAGAGATGGAAGGAACAAGGAGGTTCCAATGATCAATTTTGAACAGTGGGAAGGCTTTGAGGGCCGCATCTGGAAAGAGGAAGTCAATGTCCGCGACTTCATCCAGAAGAACTACACCCCGTACGATGGCGACGAGTCGTTCCTCGCCGGCCCGACGGAGGCCACCAACAAGCTGTGGGGTGCCCTGCAGCAGCTGCAGAAGGCCGAGCGTGCCAAGGGCGGCGTGCTGGATATGGAGACCGATGTCGTCAGCGGCCTGACCGCTTACGGCCCCGGCTACATCGACGAGAACCTGAAGGATCTGGAGCAGATCGTCGGCCTGCAGACCGACAAGCCCCTGAAGCGTGCCTTCATGCCCTACGGCGGCATCAAGATGGCAGAGCAGGCCTGCACCACCTACGGCTACGAGCCCAGTGCCGAGCTGCACAAGATCTTCACCGACTACACCCGCACCCACAATCAGGCCGTCTTCGACGCATACACCCCCGAGATGAAGAAGGCCCGCCACACCCACATCATCACCGGTCTGCCCGACACCTACGGCCGCGGCCGCATCGTCGGCGATTACCGCCGTGTGGCTCTGTACGGCATCGACGCGCTGATCCAGTTCAAGCAGGAAGACTTCGCCAACTGCGGCGACGGCACCATGACCGATGACGTCATCCGCCTGCGCGAGGAGATCGCCCGCCAGATCAACGCCCTGAAGGGCATGAAGAAGATGGCAGAGGCCTACGGCTACGACATCTCCCAGCCCGCAAAGAACGCAAAAGAGGCCTGCCAGTGGCTCTACTTCGGCTATCTGGCCGCCATCAAGACCCAGAACGGTGCAGCCATGAGCGTGGGCCGCATCTCCACCTTCCTCGACATCTACATCCAGCGCGATCTGGACAACGGCACCCTGACCGAGTCTCAGGCACAGGAGCTGATCGACCACATGGTCATGAAGTTCCGCATGGTCAAGTTCGCCCGCATCCCCAGCTACAACCAGCTGTTCTCCGGCGACCCCGTCTGGGCAACGCTGGAAGTCGGCGGCATCGGCATGGACGGCCGCAGCATGGTCACCAAGAACTGCTACCGCTTCCTGCACACGCTGGAGAACATGGGCCCCGCACCCGAGCCGAACCTGACCGTTCTGTACTCCTCTGCCCTGCCCGAGAACTTCAAGAAGTACGCCGCCAAGATCTCCATCACCACCAGCTCCGTCCAGTACGAGAACGATGACGTGATGAAGCCCGTCTGGGGCGACGATTACTCCATCTGCTGCTGCGTGTCTGCCACCCAGACCGGCAAGGAGATGCAGTTCTTCGGCGCACGCGCCAACCTCGCAAAGTGCCTGCTGTACGCCATCAACGGCGGCGTGGACGAGAAGAGCCACGAGCAGTGCGGCCCCAACTACGCTCCCATCACCAGCGAGTACCTGAACTACGACGAGGTCCTGCCCAAGTACGTCCAGATGCTGGATTGGCTGGCCGGCCTGTACGTCAACGTGCTGAACCTGATCCAGTATATGCACGACAAGTATTACTACGAAGAGGCTGAGATGGCCCTGATCGACACCGATGTGCGCCGCACCTTTGCCACCGGCATCGCAGGCTTCTCTCACGTCATCGACTCCCTGAGTGCCATCAAGTACGCCAAGGTCAAGGTCGTCCGCGACGAGACCGGTCTGGCGACCGGCTTCGAGGTCGAGGGTGACTTCCCGAAGTACGGCAACGATGATGACCGTGCCGACGAGATCGGCGTGTGGCTGCTGCGCACCTTCCTCGAGATGATCAAGAAGCGTCACACCTACCGCAACTCCGAGGCGACTACCTCCATCCTGACCATCACCTCCAACGTCGTCTACGGCAAGTACACCGGTGCTCTGCCCGACGGCCGCGCTGCCTTCACTCCGTTCGCTCCCGGTGCAAACCCGAGCTACGGTGCCGAGCAGAACGGTCTGCTGGCTTCCCTGAACTCGGTGGCCAAGCTGCCCTATCACTGGGCTCTGGACGGCATCTCCAACACCCAGACCATCAACCCCGATGCTCTGGGCCACAGCGAGGGCGAGCGTGTGGACAATCTGGTTCAGGTCATGGACGGCTACTTCGATCAGGGTGCCCACCACCTGAATGTCAACGTCTTCGGCAAGGAGAAGCTCATCGACGCTATGGAGCATCCCGAGAAGGAAGAGTATGCAAACTTCACCATCCGTGTCTCCGGCTACGCGGTCAAGTTCATCGACCTGACCCGCGAGCAGCAGATGGACGTCATCTCCCGTACCTGCCATGCAGCTCTCTGATCCCATCGGCTACGTCCATTCGCTGGAGTCCTTCGGCTCGGTGGATGGACCAGGCGTCCGGTTCGTGGTGTTCCTGCAGGGCTGCGCACTGCGGTGCAAGTACTGCCATAACCCCGAGACTTGGGCGACCGACTGCGGCGAGCCGTGGACCCCGGAACAGCTGTTCCAGCGCGTCTACCGCTACCGTAACTACTGGGGCAAAAAGGGCGGCATCACGGTCAGCGGCGGCGAGCCGCTCCGTCAGATGGAGTTCCTGACCCAGTTCTTCACACTGGCACGCAAAAAAGGCGTCCACACCGCGCTCGACACGGCCGGTCAGCCGTTTCGGACAGACCCGGAGTATCTGTCCCAGTTCGACCGCCTGATGGACGTTACCAGCCTCGTGATCCTTGACCTCAAGGAGATCGACCCGGAAAAGCACCGCCAGCTCACCGGGAAGGACAACGCCAACATTCTCGCCATGGCACAGCACATCTCCGACCGGGGCATCCCGCTCTGGATCCGCCATGTGCTGGTTCCCGGCCTGACCGACGACGAAGAGGGCCTGCGCAGGACCGCAGCGTTCATTTCGTCGCTCAAGACCGTGGAGCGGGTGGAGGTACTGCCGTACCACACCCTCGGCCTCTTCAAGTGGCAGAAGCTCGGCATCCCTTACCCCCTGCCGGACGCCGTTCCGCCCACCGCGGAACAGGTCCAGCGGGCCGAAGAACTGCTGGAAGTCAGCAAATATCGTTAAAGAAACAGCGATACGATTTCTCTCTCAAAGAGCGATCGTATCGCTGTTTTGCGGTTCTCTTCTGCCGGGCTTGCCCTCTCAGGCCGCTTCGCGTCCAGCTCCCCCAAAGTGGGAGCCATTGGCAAATCGGTTCAGTTCATTCTGGTTGAACAAAGTTTTTCATAACGCAAAAAGCCGGGCCCTGTTGTCCAGATACACAGCTTCGATGCCGTGAATCCAGACCGCAGGGCCCGGTTGTTTTTGTTTTGCGCTCAGACTTGCCCGGCCTGCCAAGGGCTCCCCCTTCGGGGGAGCTGGCGAGCGGCAGCGAGACTGAGAGGGTTACAGCTTGCTTGCCTTATAGACGGCCAGCAGGACGTCGATCTTGCTCACGCTGTCCTCGCCCTCGGCGGATACCAGCTGGTTCTCGACGGCCCAGCGCATGGCCTTCTCGGAGTCAGTCAGGGTGACACCCTCTTCGACGGCGACCTCCGGCTGACCCGCCTTCTGCCACAAAGCCACAGCCAGCTGCTCCCGGGTCTCCGGGATCTCTGCGCCCTCGGGCAGACCGGCCTGAATGTACTCGACGGCCAGCTTGTAGACCAGCACGCCGGTCGCCACGCCGCCGGCCACCAGAACGCCGCCCACGATCAGCGCACCTGCGCCGGAGTCGTTGTTGGCAGGCTGCTGGGGATTCTCAGCGGGCTTGTCGGTGTTGGGTTTGTCGGTATCACCCGTACCCGGCTTTTCGGTATTGCCACTATCCGGTTTGTCTGTGTTCGGCTTATCGACATTCCCTGTATCCGGCTTATCCGTGTTGCCAGTATCGGGTTTGTCTGTATTTCCGGTATCAGGCTTGCTCGGCGTCTCGGGCTGGCTGGGCTTCTCGGGTTCGCCCGGTTTGCTCGGCTGTTCCTGCTTGACTTCTTCCACAGTCAAGGTCACATCCGAATCGAGGGTAATTGTAATGGGGTTCGCGGTTGCGTCATCCAGCGCAACGCCGACCCACTTCCACGAAGTCAAGGTGCCATTGTACTGAATTTCAGCCTTGCTGCCCTTTACCATCTTCACGCTGGTCTGTGCCTTGCCGTTGATGGTGCAGTTTTCGGGAACCGTCAGGGTCACAAAGTCGGTCTGCTCCGCATTGCCGGTCGTTCCGGTAGGTGCTTCTGCAAAGGTACCGCCCGAGATGGGCTTACCGTTGTTCTCGACCTTACCAGCGAAATCACCGCCAGTGATCTGGCCGTTGCCCGTGTTCTTCACTTCGCCGGTAAAGCTGCCGTTTGCAATGGTGCCTTCGCTGGTGACCGCACCGGTGTAGCTGCCGCCGGTAATCGCACCGTCGCTGGTGTTCTCCACGGCACCGGCAAAGCTGCCGTCCTCGATGGTGCTTTCGTTGGAGACAGCACTCTTAGCAGTAAAGGTACCGCCCTTGATCACACCGATATACACCGTCTCATTGCTGGTGTCGTTCTGCATATCCACAGCAAAGTCAATGGCTTCCGTCGTTGCGAAGACGGCCGTTCCGTCGTCGCTCAGGCTCTCGGCTGCATTCAGTTTCTTCGAGGTGGTGTTCTTCACTTCATTGTCAAACACACCATCGTCGATCTCGCCGACATTGGTCACTTTGCCTTTGAAGGTGCCGCCGGTGATCTCGCCGCCTATATTGGTGACTTCGGCGTTGAACTCACCGCCGGAGATGCGAGTAACGCTGGTAAAAGTGATGCCCTGCTGTTCCAGTTCCTTGCCGATCATCTCTGCAAGAGGAATGCAGTAGACTGCACCTACAAAGCTGCCGCCTTCGATGATGCCGCAGTTCTGAACAGCCTTATTGAAGGTACCGCCCGTGATCAGGCCCGCACATTCGCTGATATCAACATTGATGCCCAGATTTATATTGCCAGAATCAAGCGGCTTATCCATCTTGATATTCATATTTGCCACAGTATCATTGAACGTACCGTTCTGGATCGTGCCGCCACTGGTCACCTGTTCGTCAAAGATACCATTTTCGATCGTGCCGCCATAGGTCATTACCGTCTTCTCAAAGGTGCCATTCCGGATGATGCTGCCCGGATAAGCAACAACCATTGTCTTGACCGTGCCTGCCGTCTCCAGAACCGCACCGTCGTACATCATAAGGACAGCTTCTTCGCCGCTCTGCACGCACTCCCAGTTTTTGCCGCCAGCATGGGTCGGCATACCATCGGCACCAAACTCCAGTGCATTATCCTTGTAATTGATGCCCAGTGCCACGTCCTTTGCGGGCATCACAAACTCGATGGTCGTTTCGGTCGGAGTAACGTTGAGATCCTCCGCGCCCTTCCACGACTCAAAGTCGCTTTCGGCTCCAAAGTAGCTTACTTTGACCTTCTGATTGTCGCCGACAACAAATGCCGCCATCAGAATTTCATCGTTGATCATGCTTCCCACCGCGGACAGTGTATGGGTATTATCGGGCAATTTAATCCCAGATTCACTATATTCTCTAATATATGCAAACACACCGCCGGTAATCGTGCCGTTATGATAGACTGTATTGTATGTCTCGCCGTCAGAAACCCATTCTCGGATATAATTGTTTACACCAGTTGCAAACAGACCATTGGTAATGGTACCGGCATTGTCCACATCCTGTTTGAAAGTACCTGCTGTGATCGTGCCGTAGTTTTCCACAGAGCAGTTCACAATTACATCCTGATTGAAGGAATAGCCCTCGTAGAACGTCAGGACATCATCCTCATACGACCAGCCACTCGTCTTATTGCCCTCTTCCGTCGGCTTTCCGTCGGCAAAAGTCAGTTCGACGACTTTCTCTTTTGCAGTCAGCGTGACATCCGCATCCGGCATATTGAATGTAACCGTCTTCTTGTCGGTGCTTTCCGTCCAGTTAACTTCCGGATTGGCTTTCCAGCCATCAAAGTACTTCGAGTCTGCGGTGTAAGTCACCGTAACTTTATTGTTTCCTGCAACATAGACTTTTCCATACGAATTGGGCTGAATTGCATTATTCACTGTTACGGTATTCGGAAGCGTTAAAGTACGAATATTTTGAACTGTTCCATAAATATCTCTAAAAATACCCGCTTCTATCGTTCCTTGATTATTTACATATTGTTTAAAGATGCCCGCCTTAATCGTGCCGTAGTTATAAACATTGCAATCTACAACTACGTTCTGATCAAACGTGTACCCTGCCAAAAAGGTCAAATCATCATTTTCATACTTCCATCCACTTGCTATACTACCTTTTCCAGTCGGTTTACCGTTCACGATCTCCAACGGATAAACCTTTTCCGTCGCGGTCAGCTTGATATCTGTGTCCGGTGCTGCAAATTTGACCGTCTTCTTATCGGTGCTTACTTCCGAGAAGGTAACTTCCGGCTCTGCTTTCCAGCCGTCGAATTCTTCCGAATCGCCGGTATAGGTCACGGTCACATCACGGTCGCCAACAACGTAAACTTTGTTGTTGAAAGCATCCGTCGTAATAACATTATTGACCTTTGCATTTTCCGCAATGGTTAAGCTGTGTGCCCCTTCTGGAACAACATTGTCTCCCACAGTTCCAAACACAAACACACTGTTTTGAATTTTTGCGTTTTTCCAAGTATTTAAAAGATTGATATCTGCATTCTGCACATCATCACAGGTATAAAGATCTGCCCAAAAGGTTCCCGATTCGATTTTACCATAGTTCGTGCAGTTTGTTTCAAAGATACCCTCTTTAATTATACCGTCTTCATAATTAATGACGAAATCCTTAAAAGTACCTGCCGTAATTGTTCCATAGTTATACACTCGGCAGTCCACCGATACATTCTGATCAAACGTGTAACCTTTATAGAAGGTCAAACTGCCCCAAGTAGTACCATCACCATTTTCATTGATTTCATACTTCCAGCCGCTGGTTTCATTACCATAACTGGTCGGTTTGCCATCTTTGATAACCAGCGTCTCCACAACCTCATCCGTCTGTGATACCGCAGAATCCACCACATCGGCTGTGCCTGCCGCAAACGCTGCGGTCGGCATCATGGTCAACGCCATGCTCGCTGCAAGGATCGAGCTGACGATCCGCAAGCCTTGTTTTTTACGCATTGCAATGCCCCATTTCTGTTTGATTTTGAAGTGTTTTTTCACTTCCTTAGCATCTATTATACATTACCCCCCCTATTTTCAATTGCCTTTTTCAAAAAAGAAAGTTTTTGTCATTTTACGCAAAATCGTGGCGAAAAAATGAGCAGATTGGACAAACCCTCTCAGTCACCTTCGGTGACAGCTCCCCCGAAGGGGGAGCCATTGGCAGACCGGGCAAGCTGTGCTGAACGCATAAAGTTTCAACAAACAGAAAAAGCCGGGCCCTGCGGTCTGGATTTACGGCATCGAAGCTGTAAATCTGGACAACAAGGCCCGGTATTTTACGTTATGAAAAACTTTGTGCAACCCGTACAAACGATACCGATATGCCAAGGGCTCTCCCTTTGGGAGAGCTGTCAGCGCATTCGCGCTGACTGAGAGGGTCACCCGCCCAGATACGCGCTGCGGACGCGCTCATTGGTGAGCAGCTCGGCACCGGTGCCGTTCATGACGACGCGGCCGGTCTCGAGGACGTAGGCGCGGTCGGCCACCGAGAGGGCCATCTGTGCGTTCTGCTCGACCAGCAGGATGGTCATGCCCTCTTTGTGGATGTTCTTGATGATGTCGAAGATCTCCTGAACCAGCAGGGGCGACAGGCCCATGGACGGCTCGTCCAGCATCAGCATGGAAGCGTTGCTCATCAGGGCGCGGCCCATGGCCAGCATCTGCTGTTCGCCGCCGGACATGGTGCCGGCCAGCTGGCGGCGGCGTTCCTTCAGGCGGGGGAACAGCTCAAAGACCTTTTCTTTATTGGGGGCGATGGTGGACGCGGGCTGGGTATAGCCGCCCATGTCCAGATTCTCCTCCACGGTCATGCGCAGGAAGACGTGGCGGCCTTCCGGCACCTGTGCAAGGCCGGCTTCGACGATCTTGTGGGCGCGCATTCCCTTGATGCTCTTGCCCTTGTACAGCACGTCGCCGGTCTTGGGGTGGAGCAGGCCCGACACCGTTTTCAGGGTGGTGGACTTGCCTGCACCGTTGGCACCGATCAGGGTGACGATCTCGCCCTCATGGACTTCAAACGAAACGTCCTTGACGGCGTGGATGTTGCCGTAATAGACGTTGATGTTATCGACTTTCAGCATGGAATCTGCCATGGCTCAGCCCTCCTTCTTGCCCAGATAGGCCTCAATGACCTGAGGATTGTTGCGGATCTCCTCGGGCGTGCCCTTGGCGATGATCCGGCCGAAGTTCAGCACGGCGATGCCCTCGCAGATGCCCATGACAAGGCTCATATCGTGCTCGATCAGCAGGACGGCGATGTTGAACTCATCGCGGATGCGGCGGATGGTGTCGGTCAGCTCGGCGGTCTCGGAGGGGTTCATACCGGCGGCAGGCTCGTCCAGAAGCAGCAGCTTCGGGCTGGTGGCCAGTGCGCGGATGATCTCCAGACGACGCTGTGCGCCGTAGGGCAGGCTGCCGGCCTTGGTCTCGGCCAGATCGGTCATGTGGAAGATGTCCAGCAGCTCCAAAGCACGCTCGGTGGTCTTTTTCTCCTCTTTCCAGTAGTTGGGGAGGCGGAGCAGCGACTCACCCAGATTGTACTTCATGGACTCGTGCAGGCCGACCTTCACGTTGTCGATGACGGACAGATCCTTGAACAGACGGATGTTCTGGAAGGTACGGGCCACACCCATCCGGTTGACCTGATAGGTCTTTTTGCCGGCAGTCGGCATTCCGTCGATCAGGATGGAGCCACGGGTGGGCTGGTAAACATTGGTCAGCAGGTTGAACACGGTGGTCTTGCCGGCACCGTTGGGGCCGATCAGACCGGTGATCTCGTTGCGGCCGATCATCAGGTTGAACCCATCCACAGCGGTCAGACCGCCGAAGTCGATGCCCAGTTCACGGACGTCGAGGATGGGCTTTTTGTCCTTGTCGCGGTCGGTCAGGAAGCCGCCGGAAGGGACACTGTTCAGGGAAGTTTTAAACTCACTCATGGTCTGCACCCTCCTTGTTCTTCTTGAACAGCTCGCCGTTCAGGACCTTTTCCACGATGCGGCTCATCGAGAAATCGTAGCTGCCCAGCAGTCCGCCCGGGCGGAAGATCATCATCAGGATCAGCACCAGCGAGTAGACCACCATGCGGTAGCTCTCGAAGCTGCGGGTCGCCTCAGGCAGGATGGTCAGGACGGTGGCCGACAGGATGGAGCCGAGCATGGAGCCCATGCCGCCCAGAACGACCATGACGAGGATCTCAATGGACTTCATGAAGCCGAAGGTGGACGGATCGAGAACGCCCAGATAGCAGGCGTACAGGCCGCCGGCCAGACCTGCGAAAGCGGCGGAGAAAGCAAAGGCCATGACCTTATAATAGGTGGTCTGGATGCCGCAGCTCTCGGCAGCGATCTCGTTGTCGCGGACGGCGAGGATCGCACGGCCGTGGCGGGACTTCATCATCGCATGGATGGCAAAGCAGGTGATGACCACGCAGAGGAAGACGTTCCAGTAGTTGGAGTATTTCGGGATGTTTTTGAGGCCCTTGGCACCGTAGAAGAGCTTGAAGCCCAGCACATCGTCGATGTTGTTCAGGGTGATGCGGATGATCTCGCCGAAGCCCAGCGTCAGGATGGCGAGGTAGTCGCCGGTCAGACGGAGGGCCGGGATGCCGATGAGGATGCCGAAGATACCGGCCATCACTGCGCCCAGTGCCAGACCAATGACAAAGGCAACGCCGGAGGGCAGGTTGCTATATTTGGTGAACAGAGCGCAGGTGTAGGCACCCACAGCCATGAAACCGGCATGGCCCAGCGGCAGCTGGCCCAGATAACCGGTGGCAACGTTCAG
>CAVKZS010000025.1:0-8786 GCA_963660925.1 Eubacterium sp. CAG:38
GTCGAGACAGATCGTCGTTTAATACAGAACCCGGCTTACGGTCTATCTCGTTTTCCGTTTTTGTGCTCCAGAGCTGCTGCGGCTTCGCGGCGGCTCTTTTGTTTTTGGCTCGATTATGGTATACTATGTGCATTCCGGAACGCCGGAACTTCTTCCAACTGAAACATTCAATTAAATTTAGACAGGATGTGAAATCCTCCGATGAAAGATGGTTTTTTGAAAGCCACGGCCCTCTCCCCCGCTCTGCGGGTGGCGGACTGCGCTTACAACACCCAGCAGATCCTCGCCGAACTGCGCAAGGCCGCAGCGCGGGGCGTGAAGCTGGCTGTGTTCCCTGAGTTCTGCCTGACCGGATACACCTGCGGCGACCTGTTCTTACAGCGGACACTCCAGCAGGGTGCGCTGGAAGGACTACAGACCCTTCTGGACGCCAGCCGGGAGCTGGATGTAATCGCTCTTGTGGGCCTGCCGCTGCTGGTGCGGGGCAAACTTTACAACTGCGCCGCCGTGCTCTGCCGCGGCAGGCTGCTGGGCCTCGTCCCCAAGACCTACCTGCCGAACTACGGCGAATTTTACGAGAAGCGGCAATTCACCCCCGGCAGCACCGAGGTGGAAATCATCACGGTCTGCGGGCAGGAGGTGCCTTTCGGCACCTCGCTGCTCTTCGCCTGCCGCCAGATGCCAAGCTTCGTGCTGGGCGTGGAGATCTGCGAAGATCTGTGGAGCGTGCTGCCGCCGTCCACCTTCCATGCCCTCGCCGGGGCTACCGTGATCGCCAACCTGTCGGCCAGCGATGAAACGGTCGGCAAAGCCGAGTACCGCCGGGCACTGGTGGAGAACCAGTCGGCCCGCCTGCTCTGTGGCTACCTGTACGCTTCCGCCGCCCACGGCGAGAGCACGCAGGACATGGTGTTCGCCGGGCACGACCTCATCGCCGAGAACGGCACCCTGCTGGCCGAAGCCAAGCCTTTCGCCGGAGAGTTTGCCGAGACCGAGATCGACTGCCAGCGGATGGAATCGGAGCGGGCACGGAACACCAGCTTTGAGCCGAGTACAGACGGGTATCTGACCGTCGGCTTCGACTTGGAGCTGATCGAGACGAAGCTGACCCGCTGGGTGGACCCGACCCCGTTTATCCCCCACAACGCCCAGAAACGGGCCGAACGCTGTGAGCTGATTTTGAAGATGCAGGCCGACGGTCTCGCCAAACGGCTGGAACACGCCCACGCGAAAACCGCCGTCATCGGCATTTCGGGCGGGTTGGACAGCTGCCTTGCCCTGCTGGTGGCCGTCCGCGCCATGAAACAGCTGGGCCGCCCCACCACCGATGTGCTGGCCGTGACCATGCCCTGCTTCGGCACCACCAAGCGTACCCGCTCCAACGCCGAGATCCTCTGCGACGAGCTGGCGGTCTCGTTCCGGGAGATCGACATTGCCAACACCGTCCACAGCCACTTTGCCGACATCGGGCAGGATGAAAGCGTGCTGGACGTGACCTTTGAGAACGGTCAGGCCCGCGTCCGCACCCTCGAGCTGATGGACACCGCCAACCGCACCGGCGGTCTGGTGGTCGGCACCGGCGATCTGTCGGAGCTGGCTTTGGGCTGGGCCACCTACAACGGCGACCATATGAGTATGTACGGCGTCAACGCCGGCGTCCCCAAGACGCTGGTGCGGCATCTGGTTCGGTACGAGGCCGACATTGCGGCCACTGAGACCTTAAAGACCGTGCTGCTGGACATCCTTGACACCCCCGTTTCGCCCGAGCTGCTGCCCGCCAAGGACGGCGAGATCGCCCAGAAAACGGAAGACCTCGTCGGCCCCTATGAGCTGCACGACTTCTACCTCTACCACGTTCTCCGCTTCGGCTTCGGCCCGGCCAAGATCTTCCGGCTGGCAAAGGAAGCCTTCGCGGGCCGCGCCGAGTACCCGGACGAGGTGCTCTACAAGTGGCTGCGGAACTTCTACTGGCGGTTCTTCGCCCAGCAGTTCAAGCGCAGTTGCCTGCCCGACGGCCCCAAGATCGGCAGCGTCACCCTCTCGCCCCGCGGCGACTGGCGGATGCCCAGCGATGCCTCCGCCGCGCTCTGGCTGGCCGAGCTGGAACAGATTCCCCTCAAAGGATAAACCATGAAACACAAAAAACTTCTTATGAACCTGATTTTTGCCGCCGTGATCCTGCTGGCTGCGGGCGTGCTCTTCGCGCTCCGCTCGGCCAGCAAGACGCCCGACGCGACCCTCGCCGCCGAACTGACTTACGGCGACAACAACACGGTCCTGCCGATCTCCCTGACGGAGGACAAGACCTACGATGTGGACACCGGCTATCTGACCGTCCACATCGAGGTCAAGGACGGTGCGGCCCGCTTCATCGACTCTCCCTGCCCGGATCACATTTGTGAGACGTTCGGCTGGCTGACCGAGGAAGACCAGACCGCTACCTGCCTGCCCGCCCGGGCGGTGCTGACCATCGTTCCCGTGTCCTGATGACACACAGCCAAAGGAGTAACTTCCATGTCTGATCACAATCGTTATTCGTCTGCCGACGAGGATACCTCCCGGCACATCCATCGGGGCACCCGGCGTCCGGAGCAGGGCACGGTAGAGGTGGACAGCGCGGATTTCTTTTCGCCCGTCCCCCCGCAGTCGAACCCGACGCCCCCGCCCAAGCCCCCGAAAAACAACAATCACCATACCGAACCGCCCCGCCGCCCGGCTCCCAAAAAGGACCCGCAGCCGGCCGAGGCCCCGAAACGAGGGATGATCTTGCTGGCTCTCCAAGCGATCCTGAGCGTCGCCGCACTGGTCCAGCTCTGGCGCACCCAGATGCTGCCGGTGCTCTATCTCGTCCTCATCACGGTGCTGCTGGTGCTGCTCTGGCTTCTGGTCAAGCGGTGTCAGGAGTACAAGGTGCCCGGCGTCGTCTCCCGGGTGTTCTCGGTGTTCCTCTGCGCAGCCATGGCGTTGGGCTGTGTCTGGGCGCAGCAGGGTCTTTCCGCCCTCGACAGCGTGACCTCCGGCCTGCTGACCGGTGCCGAGGCCAACCAGATCACCAAGGAGCCTTTTGTCGTCTACCTGAGCGGCGTGGACAACCGCGGTGAGCTGACCGAAAAAGCCCGCAGCGACGTGAACATCCTCGCCGTGGTCAACCCCAAGACCAAGCGGGTGGCCCTCATCAACACCCCCCGCGACTACTATGTGGATCTGGCCGGCACCAACAGCAAGGATAAGCTGACCCACGCCGGACTCTACGGCGTCGAGACCAGCATGGCCACCCTCGGCAACCTCTACGGCATCAATGTCGAGCATTACATCCGGATCAACTTTGCCGGGTTCATCAACATCATCGACGCCATCGGCGGCGTGGACGTCTATTCCGATCAGGCGTTCACCTCGGTCGGCAGCCCCGGATACTACGACCCCACCACCTTCGCCGAGGGCTGGAACCACCTCGACGGCAAGTCGGCTCTGGCCTTTGCCCGCGAGCGGCACGCCTTCGCTTCCGGTGACATCCAGCGCGGCATCAACCAGATGAAGGTCATCGACGCGATGGTTAACAAGCTCAAGTCCCCTGCCCTGCTGATGGGCTTCTCCAAGCTGATGGACGCGGCAGCGGACTGCTTTGTGACCAGCCTCTCGCAGGATCAGATCACGGCTCTGGTCCGGATGCAGCTGAGCGACCTTGCCAGCTGGGATATCCAGAGCTACACCGTCACCGGCACCAGCGGCAAGAGCACCCAGTGCTACTCCGCCAAGGGCCAGAACCTCTACGTCATGAAGCCGGATGAAAACTCGGTCAACGAGGCCAAGGCCCTGATCGCGTCGGTGCTGGACGGCGAGGGCAGTGTCAGCGACACCACCCAAACCCCTGAAAAGACCGATGTGTACACCCCGACTGCCGACCCCAACGCCGGAGTCTCGGTGCCCGAGACTCCCGCGGACAGCGTGATCGTCGAGGAACCTGCCGAGAGCGTCCCGGAAGAGACGCCAGCGGAGACCCCCGAAGAAACGCCCGCCGAACAGCCAGCCGACGGCGAGCAGGATGCTTCCACCGAAGTACCTGCCGAGACGCCGGAAACGCCCGCTGAGACGCCCGAGCAGCCCAGCGAGTCCACCTCCGTCTCCCTGCCCTCGCAGGAGCAGCTGGAGCAGGCAGCGTCCTCGATCCAGCAGGCCGCTTCAACCATCCTCGATGCCCTGCTGGGTGCCGCTTCCTCCAGCACGGAGAATGCAGCAGAGTAAGCGCATTTCATCCAAATATAAGTACAAAAACAGCGGCAGCTTTCCATCTTCCGGGAAGTTGCCGCTGTTGCTTTATTCTATTCTGGGCGTTGGCTTTTTCAGCTCACCCGGCCGCTTTCGACCGAGAAGCTGAGGCCGGCGACGGCCATGGTGGATTTGCGGTGGGAGACGAGGAGGACGGTCTTATCCTTGCACTCGGCCTGCACCGCCTTGAGGATGACGCCCTCGTTGAGGCTGTCGAGGTTGGAGGTAGGTTCGTCCAGCAGGAGAAAGGGTGCATCGTGGAGGAAGGCCCGCGCCACGCCGATGCGCTGGCGTTCGCCGCCCGAGAGGGCACCGCCCAGCTCACCGACCGGGGTCTCATAGCCCTTCGGCAGGCTGCGGATAAAGCCATCCAGCGCGGCCTTTTTGCAGGCAGCCTCCACCTCTTCGTGGGTGGCATCGCGCTTGGCGATCTTAATATTGTTCTCGATGGTGTCGTCGAACAGCTCGGTCTCCTGCGTCACAAGGCTTTCCTGCGTGCGGAGGGCGGTCGTGTTGACCTCCCGGATGTCGCTGTCGCCAAAGCGGATGGAACCAGAACCCACATCCCAGAACCGCATCAGCAGCCGCAGGAAGGTGCTCTTGCCGCTGCCGGAGCGTCCGGTGATTCCGACGATCTTCTTTTCCGGAATGGTCAGGCTCAGATCCCGCAGCACCTGCTCGTCGGCGTAGGAGAAGCTGACGTGCTCGGCGGAAGCCCCGGTGAAGGCAGTGTCCTTGCCGGTGGTCACATCGGCGGTCACCGGCTCTTCGTCCAACAGATCCAGCACACGGTCGGCACTGGCGAACACCTGCGTCAGGCTGGCTCCGAGGTTGGCCAGTGCCACCACCGGGCCGAAGGAGCTGAGTGCCGACAGGGTACAGATCAGCACGCCCTCGGCCCCCATCCGGCCGGCCTGATAGAGGCTCAGGCTCACGCCCAGCACAGCCAGTGCGGTGAAGAGGATGAGGGTGTTGGTGACGCCCACGGTCACGCCCTCGCGGTACTTCAGGGCCTTCTGCTTCCGGCCCAGCGTCTCGCTCTGGGCGGTGATTCCCGAAGCACGGCTGGCCGTATCCTGATACTGCAGAGTATCTTTCAGGCCGCGCAGACTCTCGAGGACGTAGCTGTTGGTATCCGCCAACGCCTGCCGGTACTCGCGGGCCACGGCGTCGCCCCGTTTGGCCGACCAGATCGGCAGAGCCACGCCCACCAGCAGGTACCCGGCCAGCAGCACCAGTGCGGGCAGGATGTGATAACTCGCCGTAAAGCAGAACATTCCGATAACGCAGAGGAATGCGATGCAGATGGGCGAGATGGTATGGGCGTAAAAGACCTCCAACGCCTCGATGTCGGCGGTGATGAGGGAGATCAGGTCGCCGCGATCCCGGCCTTCGAGCTTGGCGGGAGTCAGGCGGCGGAGAGCCCCGAACACCTTATCCCGGATCAGGGCCAGCAGTTTGAAGGCAATATAGTGGTTGGACGCCTGCTCTGCATACCGCAGTACGCCGCGCAGCAGCGCAAAGACGAGGATGCAGACAAAGGCCGTGCTTACCGACCCCAGCGGGCTGGGCAGGCCGGCGGCGGTCAGGATGCCGAAGCCGCCGAAGATGGTGATGAAGGTGGCGCAGAAATGCCCGGCCACGCCCATCACGATGGCCGCCAGCATGATCGGCAGCATAGGCTGGACGAGGACGATCAGCCGCCGGACGATCTCCAGCGGGCTGCGGTGTGTGGTGTTCTTCATGCCTGCACCTCCCCAAGGGTCTCGAGTTGTTTTTGGGCCTGATACAACCGGCTGTATACGCCATTCCGGGCCAGCAGCTCGGCGTGGCGGCCCTGCTCGGCGATCCTGCCCTTCTCCATGACGTAGATGCAGTCGCTGTCCACGACGTTTGCGAGGCGATGGGAGATCAGGATGACGGTCTTTTTGCCGGCCAAGCCGTGGATGGCCTGCATGATGTCGTTCTCGCTCTCGGCATCCACGTTGGAAGTGGCCTCGTCGAAGAGGTAGATGGGCGAATCGTGGAGCAGCGCGCGCGCCATGGCGAGACGCTGCCGCTGACCGCCCGACAGGTTGGAACCGCCCTCATGCAGTTCGGTGGCAAGGCCCTCCTGACTGCGGCAGAAGTCGGCCAAGTTGACCTGTTCCAGCACCTCCCAGAGCTTCTGCTCGTCGGCGTCGGGATCGGCCATCCAGAGATTGGAAGCCACGGTGCCCTTGAAGATGGTGGCGTTGTGGGGCACCAGCGTCAGGGCACGCAGACGGTCGGCCTGCTTGATCTCCTGCACCGGGGTGCCGCCCAGCGTCACGCTGCCGGTGTAGCCGGTGCGGGCACCGGACAGCAGGGCCGCGATGGTGCTCTTGCCGCAGCCGGACTCACCCACCAGCGAGACTAAGCTGCCCTGCGGGATGGTGAGGGAGACGTCATTGAGAATGGTGCGGTCCTTCTCGTAGCCGAAGGTGATGTGATCGAGCTTGAGGGTGGTGTCGGCGGTATCAAGGCTCCGGGTGCCGTCGGGCGTTTCCTCAGCGGCCAAAAGCTTGAAGATCTTCTCAGCCGAGGCTGCGCCGTTCATGGCAATGTGGAAGTAGCTTCCCAGCAACCGCAGCGGGAGGAAGAAATCCGCCGCCAGCAGGACGATCCGCAGGGTGTCGGTCAGGTTCAGCTGGCCGGCAGCAAAAGCGGATACCGCGCTGATGATGCCAAGGCCCGCGCCGCCGTAGGCCATCAGGTCCATCAGGGTCACGGAGTTCAGCTGCATGGTCAGCACCTTCATGGTGATCTTCCGGAACCGCTCGGCCTGCGCGTTCATCTCCTCGTGCTTCCAGCCGTCGGCCTGATAGATCTTGAGGGTGGTCAGGCCTTGGATGTTCTCGAGGAAGCTGTCGCCGAGGGTGGTGTACTCGCCCCAGTACTTGGCCAGCAGCTTCTTTGCGAACTTCTGCACCGCCACGATGGACATGGGGATCAGCGGCACGCAGCAGAGCAGGATGATCGCCGACCGCGCATGGACGCCCACCAGCAGCACAAAGAGGGTCAGCGGGGCCAGCAGGCTGTAAAACAGCTGTGGCAGATACTTGGCAAAGTAGGTGTCGATCTGCTCCACGCCCTCGCTGGCCAGCATCACCACCTCGCTGGTGGCAACGGTCTCGGTGTAGTTGGCCCCGAGGCGGGTCAGCTTGGCGTAGATGTTGGAGCGCAGGGTCCGCTTGACGTCCTTGGATGCCTTGTCGCTCATGGACGAAGCCGCGATGGTCAGGCCGTACCGCACCGGCACGGTGACGGCACAGAGCACAAGGCTCTGCACCAGCTGATCGGTGGTCAGGGTGCCGCCGAACACCGCGCCCAAAAGCCCGGCCACGACGGTGACGAACACCACATTGCAGAGCATCCCGAGCCATTGGCAAAGGACGTTGCCCCCCACAAAGCGCAGGGCACCCCGGTCAAAGGAAAGCAGTTTTTTGTTGATCACGAAACGTTCTCCATTTCTGTTGTTCCGTCCGGCGTAAATTCGCCGAACAGACGGTCATACTCGCCGGTAAAGGCCCGGTCGGGCAGGGCGGCGGTCAGGGCAAGGGCGGCAGAGAACTTTTCCTCCTCGGTCAGGTCGATCTTCACCGGCGGAAAATGCGCCAGCACCTCGTTCAGCTGCGCATCGACCGCTTTGGCAACGTAGATGCCCCGGTCGGTGAGGTAAATTTTGCCGTAGTGTTCTTTTACAATCATGCCGCGCTCCATCAGCAGGTTCATGATCCGCACCACCGAGGGCTTGGTCACGCCCAGCTTTTCGGCGATGCTGCGGGAGCTGATGTCCAGATGGGTCTGCGACACTTCGTAGATCGCCAGCAGATAGCGCAGGTGCGCCGACGTCAGTTCCATGGTATCACTCTCTTTCTGTGTTATCTTATGCTAACTTTTTTCCTTCTAAAAAAGGGCGCGGGCCGATTTTGTGTTTCGACCCGCGCCCTGCGGTTTTGGTTTAACGCTTAGTGGCAGCCACCGCAGCCGCCGCAATTTCCATTGCAGCCGCCGCCTTCGCCGCAGCCGCCGCAACCGCCGCAACCGCCGCCGTGCTTGTGGGAATGCCAAGTGATCCAGCCCACACCGCCAAACACGATCGCACCTACGATAATGGTCGGCAGGTTAAAGTTTGTCGCCAGAAATTCCATCATAAAGCAGCACTCCTCTCAGCACTTGAAACTTCAAAATGAGGTTCGATTACTTGATCTTGGAAACGTCGATCTTGACCTCGTTGTCGTTGGCATACTTGTTGGGGCGAACCAGCAGGTAGATGAAGGCAACGACCAGAGCAACCGCCACGATGGTGAAGAAGTTGAAGCCGACCTCACCGGTGATCAGACCGCCGATCTGGTACACGACCAGAGCGGAGCAGTAAGCCAGAGCGCACATATAGCCGATGGCGAATGCAGTCCACTTGCCGTTGTTCATCTCACGCTTGATGGCACCCATAGCAGCGAAGCAGGGAGCGCACAGCAGGTTGAAGATCATGAAGGCGT
>CAVKZS010000026.1:0-14408 GCA_963660925.1 Eubacterium sp. CAG:38
GCCGGTGCCATTGCCATCGGCGGCCCGGGTGCCGTGTTCTGGATGTGGTGCTCGGCCCTGCTGGGAATGTGCACCAAGATGGCCGAAGTCACGCTGGCCGTGCATTTCCGGGAGCGGAACAAGAACGGCGAGCTGGTGGGCGGCCCCATGTATTATATGAAGAACGGCCTCGGCCCCCAGTGGCAGTGGCTGGCGGTATTCTACTCCCTGTTCGGTGTGCTGACTGTGTTCGGCACCGGCAATGCCACGCAGGTCAACACCATCGTCACCGCCATCGACTCGGCGGTGCTGTCCTATGCGGAGGCTGCAAAGTCCTTCCTGCCGACGCTGAACCTGATCGTGGGTGTGATCGTCGCCATGCTGGTGGCCATGGTGCTGCTGGGCGGTGTCAAGCGGATCGGCAGCGTCACCGAGAAGCTGGTGCCCTTCATGGCCCTGTTCTATGTGGTGCTGGCTCTGGGTGTGGTCATTCTGAACATCCAGCGGTTCCCGGCGGTGCTCGAGTCCATTGTGGTGGGTGCGTTCAACCCCGCAGCCTTCACCGGCGGTGCCATCGGCAGCATTTTCCTCAGTATGCAGAAGGGTGTCTCCCGCGGCATCTTCTCCAATGAGGCCGGCCTTGGCACCGGCTCCATCGCCCATGCCTGCGCCGACACCAAAAAGCCGGTCAAGCAGGGTATGTTCGGCATCTTCGAGGTCTTTGCCGATACCATCGTCATCTGCACCTTGACCGCCATGGTCATCCTGTGCAGCGGCGTGCCGGTGAACTACGGCAGTGCAGCCGGTGCCGAGCTGACCATCTCGGGCTTCACGGCTACCTACGGCGGCTGGTCCTCCATCTTTACGGCAGTGGCCCTGTGCTGCTTCGCCTTCTCCACCATCATCGGCTGGGGCCTGTACGGTTCCCGCTGCATCGAGTTTTTGTTCCGTACCGATAAGGTGGTCAAGCCCTTCCTCGTGGTCTATTCCTTCGTGGCCATTCTGGGCGCGACCGTGGATCTGGGCCTGCTGTGGAATATCGCCGATACCTTCAACGGCCTGATGAGCATCCCCAACCTGATCGCGCTGCTGCTGCTGTCGGGCACGGTGGTAAAACTTGTCAACGAGTTTTTTGCCACGGAAGGCAAGTCCTGACGCAGATCCGGAGGGGGAAAAGCGGCGCAAATCACGATTTTGTGTCCATTTGGACACTTGCGCCCCGCTGCGTTTTTTGATAAAATGAGAGCGGAACAAGCCGTAATTTAAGCGATTCGACAAAAAAGAATCCTTTTTACGAAGATTCAACCCTTGACAAGTCCGCGCGAACGGTTAATAATAACTGTATAAGCCATACATCACTTGTCTGGAAACGGAGGTGCCGTATATGAAGCAGCTCCTGAAAAAGCTGACGCTCTTGGTGGTCACGCTGGCCTTGGTCTGCGGGCTTACCCCGGCGGCTTTTGCAGCGAATGCGGGTTCGTACGACGTTTACCTTGAAACCGAGGGCGGTGTCTGCGATGAGCTGGTGGTCTTTGCCTACAAACTGGGCAACGGCTACTATCTGATCAACGATCTGCCCACCCCGACGCTGGAAGGCTACCGCTTTTTGGGCTGGTACGACGACCAGATCGGCGGCAAAAAGGTGACGCGAACGTACAACTTCAGCGAAGATACGACGCTTTACGCCCACTGGATCTTGGACCCGACTGCAGGGTCTGCGCAGACCGAGACCAAAGCCGAGGCTGTGCCGGAACCGCAGGAGGCCGTCGAGATCACGACAAAGGATAAGATGATTGCGTGGGCGGTCGCAGGAGCGGCAGTCGGCGTCAGCGTGCTGATCCTTGTCCTGACCACAAAGTAACTGACCGATGAAAAAACGGTTATGAAAGAAAGGAAATGCTATTATGACGAACTACGAGATCAAGATGCCCGCAAGCTTTGCAGCGATCGAAGAGGAAGAGATGACCTACCTGATGGGCGGCGCAGACACCCCGGCATGGCTGACCTACATGAAGAATGTTGGCAACGTCTTTGGCAACATTGCCCGTGTGTTCTCTTCTGCAAACTCCATCATCAGCAACATCAACAACATCTACAATGCGATCGTGGCTCTGAACGAGCAGATCCCCGCACTGTTCACGGTCAAGAAGGCCTAAGCTTAAAAAGCAAGTCAAGCCCTCTCCGGCAGGCATCCGCCCCCGGAGAGGGCTTTTTTGTGTGCAAAACGGCCTGTAAGCAGAAATGGATAAACAAAAAAGCACCCCGGTCCCAACGAACCAGAGTGCTTTGTGCTTGGAGCGGGCAATGGGAATCGAACCCACCTCCTCAGCTTGGAAGGCTGATATACTAGCCGATGTACGATGCCCGCATCGGATTGCAAGGGATAGTATAGCAGAAAAGCCGCCAAATGTCCAGCCCGAATTTCGGAAATGGTGCCGGATCCCCCGGAAGCGGCAAAGCTTTCGGGCTGCAAAGCGGATTGCCTGTTTACTTTGCGGGCGTTTTATTGTAAAATAGGTGCAAGAAACACAGCGGTGCGCCGCAAGGTGCACGGCATGAAAATCATGATAGGCGGTGTATTGTAAAATGGCATTGAAATATCAGCGTATCCTGCTCAAGATCAGCGGCGAGGCTCTCGGCGGCGAGAAGGGCACCGGCTTTGACGAGCCGACCATGGACGCAATCTGCGGCGGCGTCAAAAAGGCCCACGAGCTGGGCGTTCAGATCGGCATCGTGGTCGGCGGCGGCAACTTCTGGCGCGGCCGTTCCAGCGGCAAGATGGAGCGCACGCTGGCCGATAAGATCGGTATGCTGGCGACCGTGATGAACGCACTGGCTGTTTCCGATAAGCTGGAGCAGCTGGGTGTGGCGACCGAGGTGTTCACCTCCATCACCATGCCGCAGGTGGCACCGGCCTTTACCCGCAAGGACGCCCTGCGTGCCATGGAAGAGGGCAAGATCGCCATCTTCGGCGGCGGCACCGGCAACCCCTTCTTCTCCACCGACACTACCACCGCTCTGCGTGCGGTCGAAGTCTCGGCGGACATCATGTTCAAGGCGACCATGGTGGACGGCGTCTACGATAAGGATCCCCATAAGTATCCGGACGCCAAGAAGTATGACACCCTGACCTTCACTAAGGTGCTGGAAGACCGTCTGGCTGTGATGGACGGCACTGCCGCGACCCTCTGCCGCGACAACAAGCTTCCCATTCTGGTGTTTGATCTGGCTGACCCCGACAACATTGCCCGCGCTGTGCAGGGCGAGAACGTCGGCACGCTGGTGTACGAGGGCTGAGCATAGCCGCCCGCTTCCGCTAATAGAATAAACCAGACCAGGTCGATCCCCGGCTGGTGAAAGATAAGAAACAGGAGACAAGGACAATGAGCAGCAATACCAAGGCATTTGAGGACAAGATGAAGAGCTCGGTGGAGCATCTGGACCGCGAGCTGGCCGCTGTGCGCGCAGGCCGCGCAAACCCGGCTGTTCTGGATAAGGTGAGCGTGGACTACTACGGCGCCCCCACCCCCATCCAGCAGGTCGCATCCGTGGCCGTCAGCGAGGCACGCACCCTGACCATCACCCCGTGGGACCGCAGCCTGCTGCGTGCCATCAGCAAGGCGATCATGGCCAGCGATGTGGGCATCACCCCCATTGATGACGGTCAGACCATCCGCCTGAACTTCCCGGCACCCAACGAGGAACGCCGTAAGCAGCTGGCCAAGGAGGTCTCCAAGATGGGCGAGGAGGCCAAGGTCGCCGTCCGCAACGTCCGCCGCGAGGCCATGGATAAGGCCAAGGCTATGAAGAAGGCCGGCGAGCTGACCGAGGACACCCAGAAGACCATGGAAGAGGATGTCCAGAAGCTGACCGACAAGTATATCAAGAACATCGACGCAGCAGTGGAAGAAAAGCAGAAGGAGATCATGTCCGTCTGATCCGACGCGGCGGAACGAATAGAAAGGGTGCCGTGTGCTGGAATCAGGTGCGCGGCACTTTTTCCGATAAAGGCAGGAGAAAACAAAAATGACACATCCCAAAGAATTTGCGGAAGGCCTGTCCATCGGCATCATCATGGACGGCAACGGCCGCTGGGCCAAACAGCGGGGGCTGCCCCGCACCGCCGGCCATAAAAAGGGTGCCGAGGTGTTTCAGGATATCGCCAACTACTGCGAGGAGCTGGGCGTCTCGTCGGCGTATTTCTACGCGTTCTCGACCGAAAACTGGAAGCGTCCGATGGAAGAAGTGGGCGCGATCATGCGGCTGTTCGGCGAGTACCTGCTCAAGGGCTTCAACTATAAGGACCGCAATATCCGGATCAAGTTCCTCGGCGACCGCACCGCGCTGGATCCTAAACTCCAGAAGCTGATGAACGAGCTGGAAGAGGATTCGGCCTCCAAGACCGGAATGACCCTGAACATCGCGGTCAACTACGGCGGCCGCCCCGAGATCGTGCGCGCGGCCCAGCAGCTGGCAGCCAAGGCCGCAGCAGGCGAGATCAAGCCCGAGGACATCACCGAAGAGATGATGAGCGATACCATGTATACTGCCGGCCAGAAGGATCCCGATTTCATCCTGCGCCCGAGCGGAGAAAAGCGGCTGTCCAACTTCATGCTCTGGCAGGCTGCTTACTCGGAGCTGGTGGAGATGGACGTTCTGTGGCCGGATTTCACCCGCGACGATCTGGATGCCGCCATTGAGGAGTTCAACAAGCGTTCCCGTCGGTTCGGCGGCATCTGAGAATAATTACCCATTGGAGAAGAACGAACTATGAAAACACGAATCATAACCGCCCTTGTGGGCATTGTCGTCCTGATCGGCGTACTGTTCACGTTTGACACGCTGGTGTTCAACCTCGTGGTCGCCGCCATCACCCTGATCGCGATCCACGAGATCTACAACGCCCTCGGCTTTGAGAAGAAAGACTGGCTGCTGTACGCTGTGATGGTGCCTTACACCTTGCTCATCATGCTGTCCAGCTATCAGGTCTGCCGCAGGCTGGTCATGCCGGCCTCGTTCCTGCTGGTGCTGTTCTACGCCATCTATCTGGTGGTGCGCAACGGCGACATCAGCTACCAGAAAGCCAGCGGTCTGGTCATGTTTTCCGGCATCGTGATCTTCTGCTTCTATTCGTTCATCCGCCTGAAAGAGCTGCTGCCCGTGGAGACCTACGGCTATGACGCCATCTTCTTCATCCTGCTGATCCTCTGCTTTGCATGGGGCGGCGATACCTGCGCCTACTTTGCAGGCCGCGCCTTCGGCAAGCACAAGCTTTGCCCGGTGGTCAGCCCGAAAAAGACGGTGGAAGGTGCCATCGGCGGCGTGCTGGGCACCATGGTGTTCGGTGTCATCGTCACCCTCGTTTACTCCATTGCAGCCGACCGGATGGAAGCCTTCACCCGCTCCAACATCGGCGTATCCATGTACGTCATCATCGCGCTGCTGGCCTGTGTCGCAGCGGTGCTGGGCATCTACGGCGACCTGTTCGCCAGCGTGGTCAAGCGGCAGTGCGGCATCAAGGATTACGGCACCATCTTCCCGGGTCACGGCGGCATTCTCGACCGGTTCGACAGCGTGATGTTCATTGCACCCTTCGTGACTATGGTGATTATCGCGGTCTTTTACCACTGACCGCAGGAGGTAGCTTATGTCGAAAAAAATTACCCTTCTGGGCTCCACCGGTTCCATCGGCACCCAGAGTCTGGATGTGATCCGTGCACAGGGCTATGAGGTCTACGGCCTGTCCGCCCACAGCCATGTGGACAAAATTCTCGAGCAGATCGAGGAATTTCACCCGAAGTACGTCTGCATGACCAACCCGGATGCCGCCGCCAAGCTGGACGCAGCACTGGCGGGCCGCGCCAATGCACCCAAGCTGCTGACCGGCCCTGAGGGGCTGAAAGAGCTGGCTGCACTGGACGGCCCGGATGTGGTGCTGAACAGTGTGGTCGGCATTGCCGGTCTGGGTGCCAGCCTCTGCGCCATCGAGAGCGGCCATGATCTGGCCCTCGCCAACAAGGAGAGCCTTGTCACCGGCGGTCATCTGGTCACGCAGGCCGTGGCAAAGCACGGCGTCAAGCTGCTGCCTGTGGACAGCGAGCACTCGGCTATCTTCCAGTGCCTGCAGGATAAAGAGAGTGCCAAGAGCCTGACCAAGATCCTGCTGACAGCTTCCGGCGGCCCCTTCTTCGGCATGAAGACCGAGGAGCTGCGGGGCAAGACCAAGGCCGACGCCCTCAAGCACCCCAACTGGAACATGGGTGCGAAGATCACCATCGACAGCGCGACCCTGATGAATAAGGGTCTGGAGCTAATCGAGGCCGTCTGGCTGTTCGGCCTTCCCCCCGAGAAGATCCAGATCGTGGTTCAGCGGCAGAGCATCGTCCACTCGGCGGTGCAGTACAGCGATAATTCCATCATCGCCCAGCTGGGTGTGCCCGATATGCGCATCCCCATCCAGTACGCGCTGACCTACCCGAAGCGTGTGCCCGGCGTCGTGCCTGAGCTGGACTTCACCACCCTCAAGATGCTGACCTTCGATGTGGCCGACGACGAGACCTTCCGTTGTCTTGCCGCCTGCAAGAAGGCCATCAAGAAGGGAGGCCTTGGCCCCTGCGCCGCCAACGGTGCCAACGAAGAAGCCGTCAAGCTCTTCCTCGAGGATAAGATCGGCTTCCTCGATATCGGCCGTCTGGTGGAGGCCGTCGTGGACAGCGACAGCTTTGGCGGCGATTACACTCTGGCCGATGTCTATGAGTGTGATAAGATGGCCCGGGCCTTTGTGCGGGCGCATCTGTAAATTCATTTAAACCGGAGATGCTATGTCAATTTTAATTACGTTCCTTGCCGCCGCGCTGGTCTTCGGCTCGGTGATCGCCATCCATGAGTTCGGCCACTTCGCCGTGGCAAAGCTCTGCGGGGTGCAGGTCAACGAGTTCTCCATCGGCATGGGCCCGGCCCTGTGGAAGAAGATCCACAAGGGCACCCAGTATACTCTGCGTCTGCTGCCGGTGGGCGGCTATGTCGCGCTGGAAGGGGAGGAAAGCCCCGAGAGCCAGCAGGCGGAGGGGAGCCAGACAGAGGAGCCTCTGATCCCGCCGGAAGAGCGCACCGGAAAGCCGCTGAATGAGGCGGCGGTCTGGCAGCGGATGCTGGTGATGGCGGCAGGTGCGTTCATGAACTTTGTGCTGGGCTTTGTGGTGCTGCTGGTGCTGATCGCCGGCCGGAATGAGCCGATCACCAGCCGGGTCATCTATGAGGTCAAGGACGGGGCCCTCTGCGGCCAGACCGGATTGCAGGCCGGGGACGAGGTGATCGCGGTCAACGGGCGTCGGTGCTTTGTGGCCAACGATATGGTCTATGAGCTGATGCGCACCGAGAGCTATCAGGCTGATTTCACGGTCAAGCGGAACGGCCAGACCGTCGAGCTGCCGTCAGTGAAATTCGACACATGGCAGGATGAAAACGGCGAGACCCACATGAGCCTCGGCTTTACGGTCTACGGCATCGAGAAAACGCCCCTCAACGTCCTGAAAGAGACGGGCAACAGCGTGCTCTACTACGGCCGGATCATCTTCACCTCGCTGGTGGATCTGATCCGGGGCCGGGAGAGCATCAACGACCTGTCCGGCCCGGTGGGGATCGTGTCGGCTATCGGGCAGGCCGCCAGCTACGGCTGGGAAGACCTGTTCGAGCTGCTGGCCCTCATCACCATCAACCTCGGCATCTTCAATCTGCTGCCCTTCCCGGCACTGGACGGCGGCAAGATCGTGTTCCTGCTGATCGAGGGCATTACTGGCTATGCGGTGCCCGAAAAAATTCAGGGCAGCCTGACCATCGCGGCCTTTGTGCTGCTGTTCGGTCTGATGATTTTTGCGACTTACAACGATATTCTCCGGCTCGTCACCGGCGGAATGTGATGGAATGAAGGAAAGGACAACGACAATGCGGCAGCTCAAACGAGAAGTGAAAATTGGCAACGTGACCATCGGCGGCAACAACCCCATCGCGGTGCAGACCATGCTGAACGTTCCGGTGGAGGACATCGAGGGCAACGTGGCGCAGGCCAAGCGGTGTGAGGCAGCAGGCTGTCAGATCCTCCGCGTCACCTGCCCCAGTGCCGCCGATGCCAAGTGCATCGAGGCCGTCAAGAACGCGGTGAACATCCCCATCGTGGCGGATATCCACTTCGATTACAAGGCGGCTCTGGCCTGTGCCGATGTGGGCGTGGATAAGATCCGCATCAACCCGGGCAACATCGGCGACGACGACCGGGTGAAGGCTGTTGTGCAGGCCTGCCAGCAGAAGAACATCCCCATCCGGATCGGCGTCAACGGCGGCAGCCTCGAAAAGCACATTCTGGCCAAGTATGGCGCACCTGTGCCCGAGGCCATGGTGGAGAGTGCGCTGTACCATGTCCGCCTGCTGGAGAAGTTCGATTTCAACAACATCGTCATCTCCATCAAGAACTCCAACGTGCCCCGCATGATGGAAGCCTACCGCCAGCTGAGTGCCGTCACCGACTACCCGCTCCATGTGGGCGTCACCGAGGCCGGCACCTACCAGATGGGCCTGCTGAAGTCCGGCATGGGCATCGGCGGAATGCTGCTGGAAGGCATCGGCGATACCATCCGCGTTTCGCTGGCGGCGGAGCCGGAGAAGGAAGTCGAGGCCGGTTACAACATCCTGCGTGCCGTGGGCTTCCCGGTGGCAGGCCCCGAGGTCATCACCTGCCCGACCTGCGGCCGCACCCAGTACCCCTGCACCGAGATCGCCAACGAGGTGGAAAAGCGGCTGCAGGGCTATAAGAAGTCCATCAAGGTGGCCGTCATGGGCTGTGTTGTCAACGGCCCCGGCGAGGCCCGCGAAGCCGATATCGGCATTGCCGGCGGCAAGGGCGAAGCCGTCCTCTTCATCCACGGCAAACCCATCAAAAAGCTGACCGGCGATAATATCCTCGATCAGTTCATGGATGAGATCTACAAGATCTAACGGCAGTCAGCCGGGAGCTTTTTCCCGCAAATGGACGTCCGGAACCCGCGGTTCCGCCCCATCGCCTTACGGCGCGGGGCCCCACTTCCCCGGAATTTGCTTGGAAAAACTCCCGGCTGACAGGCAAAATCTGAAAACAAACGCTGCTGCGCTCCAAATTCTGGGGCGCGGCAGTTTGTGCTGTTATTTGCGAACAAAGGAGTACCATTTGTGAAACCACTCGTATCCCAGCTGTGGCCGCAGTTCATGGCGGACCCGGATTTCGCGGCCTGTTTTGGCCGTGTCATCGTCGAACACGCCCGGATGCTGCGGCAGGAGCGGCAGGTCATTTTTACCCTGCAGAGTGCCGCCCCGCTGGACAAAGGCTTGTGTGCGCGGCTGCTGGCCTCGCTGCAGCCCGACTATGAGGGCTTTGAACTGAAAATCGACAACCTCTTCGGCTATGCGACTATGGACGAGACCGTGCTGCGCGACCTGATGGAGGAGATGAAGCGGGACGGTGTGCCTATCAACGGCTTCCTCGACCGGTGCAAGATCCAGATCGTCGGGCAGAACATCACCATCGGTGTCTGCCACGGCACCAAATTCTTACAGGAAATGGGGTTTGAAAAGCTGCTGGCCGAGCGGATCGCCGCCCACACCGGCGTCAAGCCCAAAGTCACCTTGACCAGCTCGGTCGGCGAGGCGGAGCAGCGGCAGATGGAAGAGAAGCTGGAACGCAAGATCGCGCCGCCGGTGGTCAAGTTCGAGAAAAAGAACACCGCTCCGTCCATCAAGGTGGAGGGCCTTGACCTGACGGACAAGCCCGTTACCATCTTCCACGGCAAGATGTTCACCCCCAAGAACCTGACCCCGCTGAAGGATCTGGGCGGCGAGGGCGGCAAGTGCATGATCTGGGGCGATGTGTTCTTCACCGAGGTCAAGGGCAACTTCCGCAAGATCTACACCGTCTCCATCACCGACTACACCGGTTCCATCAACCTGAAGATCCGCGCACAGGAAGGGGAGGATTGCTCCAAGTGGGAGTCCATTCCCAAGGGTACCACCGTTGTGGTCCGCGGCGACTGCACCTACGACAAGTACGAGCACGACTACATCGTGTATCCCTACGATGTGCTTTTCGTGGAGCGGAAAAAGCGGGAGGACAACGCCCCGGTCAAGCGGGTGGAACTGCACCTGCATACCAAGCTGTCCAGCATGGACGCTTTCTGCGACCCGGGCGGCATCGTCAAGCTGGCGCACCGGATGGGCCATCCGGCCATTGCCATCACCGACCACGGCGTCTGTCAGGGCTACCCGGAAGCCATGCTTGCGGCGGACGACATCCACAAGAAAGACCCTGATTTCAAGCTGATCTACGGCTGCGAGGCCTACTTTGTGGACGATATGATCCCCTGCGTCTACGGCGTCAAGGAAGAGCCACTGGATGGCGAATTCTGCGTGTTCGACACCGAGACCACCGGCCTTGACCCCGGCGTGGAGTACCTGACCGAGATCGGCGCGGTCCTCGTCCGGAACGGTGAGGTGGTGGACGAATTCGATACCTTTGTCAAGCCGGGCAAGCCCATCACCCCCAAAATCACCGAGCTGACCGGCATCACCAACGAGATGGTGGCCGACGCACCCAGCGAGGCCGAGGCGTTGCAGGCATTTCTGGATTTTGCGGGCGGGCGGATCTTGGTGGCGCACAACGCCCATTCATTTGATATCCGCTTCCTGCGGGCGGCGGCCAAGCGGAGCAACATTCCCTTTGAGCCGACCTATCTCGACACCCTGACCATGGCGCAGGCCATGTATCCGGGCCTGCACAACTACAAGCAGGGAACCATCAACAAGCACCTCGAACTGCCCGCCTACGAAGCCCACCGTGCCTGCGAAGATGCGGGGGCACTGGGCCGGATCTTCTGCGTCATGCTGAACGACCTGAAAGAAAAACAGGTCACCAACAGCAGCGAGATCAACACCAGTCTCGGCGGCAACCGCGAGGTGCTGAAAAAGAAATACTACCACCTTATCATTCTGGTCAAGAACCAGATGGGCCTGAAGAACCTCTACAAGATCGTCAGCGAGGCCCATGTCAACTACTTTTTCAAGAAGCCTCGCGTGCCCCGCAGCCTGCTGAACAAGTACCGCGACGGCCTGATCCTGACCTCGGCCTGCGAAGCCGGTGAGCTGTACCGTGCCATCGTGGAGGGCCGCTCCTACGAGGAACTGAAGAAGATCGCCTCTTACTACGACGTACTGGAGATCCAGCCGCTGGGGAACAACGCCTATATGGTGCGGGAGGGCAAGGTCGAAAGCGAAGAGGTCATCAAGGACTTCAACCGGACGGTCATCAAGCTGGGCGAAGACCTGCACAAGCCGGTCATCGCCACCGGCGACGTCCATTTCACGGAGCCGGAAGACGCCATCTACCGCTCGGTGTTGCAGGCGGGCAACGGCTTCAAGGATGCCGACAACCAGCCGCCGCTGTTCTTCCGCACCACCGACGATGTGCTCAAGCAGTTCTCCTATCTGCCGAAGGAAAAAGCCTACGAGGTCGTCGTCACCAACCCGCGCAAGATCGCGGCCACCATCGACAACAATGTGCGCGCCATCCCGCGAGGCACCTATCCGCCCAGCATCGAGGGCGCAGAACAGCAGCTCCGCGATGCAACGTGGAAACGCGCCAAAGAGGACTACGGTGACCCGCTGCCCGAGATCGTGGAAAAGCGGTTGCAGAAGGAGCTGGATTCCATCTGCGGCCATGGTTACGCGGTCCTGTACGTCATCGCGGTCAAGCTGGTGGCCTACTCCAACGCGGGCGGCTATCAGGTCGGCAGCCGTGGTTCGGTCGGCTCGTCGGCTGTCGCTCACTTCTCAGGCATTTCGGAGGTCAACAGCCTGCCGCCTCATTACCGCTGCCCCAAGTGCAAGCACAGCGAATTCATCACCGACGGCAGCGTGGACGATGGCTTCGACCTGCCGGATAAGAACTGCCCGAACTGCGGCACCCGGATGCTGGTGGACGGCCACGACATTCCCTTTGAAACCTTCCTCGGCTTCTACGGCGACAAGGAACCGGATATCGACCTGAACTTCTCGGGCGAATATCAGTCTAACGTTCACCGCTATACGGAGGAACTCTTCGGCAAGGCCAACGTGTTCAAGGCCGGTACGGTCTCCGGTATTCAGGATAAAACCGCTTACGGCTATGTCAAAAAGTATCTGGAAGAGCGGGGGAGAACGGTCAACCACGCCGAGGAAAACCGCCTGACGCTGGGCTGCACCGGCGTCAAGCGCACCACGGGCCAGCACCCTGGCGGCATGGTCGTCGTGCCGGACACCTATGAGATCTACGATTTCTGCCCCATCCAGCACCCGGCAGACGACGTGGCCGGCGGTCTGCTGACCACCCACTTCGAGTTCAAATACCTCCACGACACTCTGCTCAAGCTGGACGAGCTGGGCCACGATATGCCGACCTTCTACAAGTATTTCGAGGAATATACCGGCATCCCGGTGGACAGCATCCCCATGAACGACCCCAAGGTGTACAGCCTGCTGACCAGCCCGGACGCGCTGGGCGTGACCCCGGAGCAGATCGACAGCCAGACCGGAACCTTTGGCATCCCCGAGATGGGAACCAACTTTGTCCGCGGAATGCTGGTAGAGGCCCGGCCCAAGAACTTCTCCGAGCTGATCCAGATCTCGGGCCTGTCCCACGGCACCGACGTCTGGACCAACAACGCCGATGAGCTGATCCGGAGCGGCACCTGCACCATTGCAGAGGTCATCGGCTGCCGTGACAGCATCATGCTCTACCTGCTCCGCAAGGGGTTGGAACCGAAGATGGCCTTCGACATCATGGAGGCCGTCCGTAAGGGCAAGGTCGCCAAGGGCGGCTTTGCGCCCGGCTGGGAAGAGGCCATGCGGGAGCATGACGTTCCGGATTGGTATATCGAGTCCTGCCGGAAGATCAAGTATATGTTCCCGAAAGCCCATGCGGTGGCCTATCTGATGTCGGCCATCCGTCTGATGTGGTTCAAGATCTATCACCCGCAGGCGTTTTATGCGGTGTATTTCACGGTCCGCGGCGACGACATCGACTACGAGGCCGCTGTGGGCGGTGCTGCTGTGGCCCGTGCCCACATGAACGAGGTCAAACGCCGCCTGAAAGAGGAAAAGAACGCCAAGGACGAAGATGTTCTGGTGTCGCTCCAGCTGGTCAACGAGATGCTGGTGCGCGGCTACGAGTTCCTTCCCATCGAGCTGGGTAAGAGTTACGGCTCCCGCTACGTCGTCGAGGACGGCAAGGTGCGCCTGCCCTTCTGCGCGCTGAAAGGCTTGGGCGGTGCCGCCGCCGATGCGCTGGAAAAGGCAACCATCCACGGCGAGGAATACCTCTCCATCGAGGAGCTGCAGCAGGCTTCCGGCGTCGGCAGCAGCATCATCGACCGCCTGCGTCAGGTCGGTGCCCTCGGCGATTTGCCTGAGAGCAGTCAGGTGAGCTTCTTCTAAAATAAAATACGGCAAAACGAAAAAATCTCCGCACTGGGCGTTGCACCCAAGGCGGAGATTTTTGTTTAGAATCTTTTGATTTTACCAATCAGGGCAGGGAAGCAATCACTCCACGCTGATCATATAGTAGTAGACCGGCTGGCCGCCGCGGATGTGGCTGACCTCAACATGGTTGGGGCACTTGGCCTTGACGATCTCAGTGACCTTCTCGGCATCCTCGTCGCTGACGTCGCAGCCGGAGATGATGGTCACGAAGCTGGAATCCTTCTTGCACATTCCGCGGGCCAGACGATAGGTGGCCTTGGCAATGTCGTTGGAGGTGGAGACGATCTTGCCATTCTCCAGAGCCATGATCTCGCCCTTCTTGATCCGCTTGCCGTCGTACTCACTGTCGCGGGCGGCATAGGTGATCAGGCCGGTGGAGACCTTGTCGGCAGCAGCCATCATGTTGATGGTGTTGGTCTCGACATTGGCGGAAGGATCGAAGTTCAGCAGAGCGGTGATGCCCATAGGCACGGTGCGGGTAGGCAGCACGACGACCTGACGGTCGGCCAGCTTCTGGGCCTGCTCTGCGGCCATGATGATATTCTTATTGTTCGGCAGGACGAAGACAGTCTTGGCCGGGACGCTCTGGACAGCAGCCAGAATGTCCTCGGTGGCCGGGTTCATGGTCTGGCCGCCGGAAACCACAGCGTCAGCTGCCAGATCGGTGAAGACGGCCTTCAGGCCCTCGCCGGCGGCAACGGCCACAAAACCGTAGTCGCGGCTGGGATCGACGGCCGCATAGATGAACTCTGCGGTGGGATCGGGCTTCTTCTCGGCGGAAGCCTGCTTCTCGAGGCTCTTGCCCTGCCGCTGGCGGGCGAGGAACTGCTCATGCATATTCTCGATCTTGAAGTTGGTCAGGTAGCCGTACTTGATGGCCTCGCTCAGGATCT